>JAYZGM010000001.1:0-6354 GCA_036336225.1 Acidobacteriota bacterium
ATCGGGCACGGTGTAGTTGTTGGCGGTCCCATAGAACCCCTTGTCGGGGTTCACGACATGGGGCAGCGCCTTGATCGGCAAGAACCCGTCCCATTCATACCGCCCATCCCCGGGTACCGGGACGAGCCCGCTGTGATGCGGCCGAATCGGCGATACCCCAACCGCCTGATACCCGATGTTCTTCTCACGGTCGGCCCACACCATGTTCTCGGACGGAATGCGGCTATAGTGACACGCCTCTCGGAACTCCTCCCAGCTCCGCGCTTGGTCCATCCGCAAGCTGGCGAGATAAGGCGCCGACCCGTAGTCGAGCCAGGCTGCTCGTAGCGCATAGGCCTTGTGGTTCTCCGTGTCCTCATAAAGTACGGGGCCGTGCCTGGTGTACTTCAGCTGCACGTCGACGGGGTCTTCACCCTTGACCGGAATCTGGTCGTCGAGGACCGTCATCGTCTCCCAACGGCCAAGATAGCGATACTGGCTGGCGTCGGCTGGATTGGTGTCATACACATAGAGGTCTTCGTTGTCCTGTCCAAACACGGTAAGACCCCAGGCGCCGTACTCGTTGTGTCCGATCGACACACCTGGCAACACGGGCTCACCCCCCCCGATGACGTTCCATCCCGGCGCCACCAAATGCACCCAATACCGCAACGAGGGCGCGCCCTGCACGCGATGCGGATCGTTTACCATCAGCGGATATCCGGTCAGGGTATGACTTCCGGCCACCACCCAGTTGTTGCTCCCGATCGCCTCGTAGTCTTGCCGGTCGAGATCCAGCTCGCTGGGCAGCAAGGCGGCAAGCCGCTCATACGTCTCTCGGTCGCCCCGACTGTCAAGGACGAGATCCTCTGGCTCGAAGCGCACCGAGCGTCGGTGTGCACGATAGAGTTCCAGGATATCGTGGGTCAGCAACGACACATCAATCGCCGGGTCAAGACCAAGGTCGGGATCACCGTAGTAGTAATTAAGCTCCTTGACGGCGTCAGCACCCAGCTCTGCCACCGCTCGGGCGTTGTCGATCTCAGCAGTCACGTTGCCAACCAAACCCTGGTGCCTCGAGACCACCACTTCGGGGGTCCAATGCTGGGGCGTGATCTCCAGCAGCTCGAACTCGATCGGCAACAGCGACGGTTCGGCGACGGTCTGGTCGATATAGGCGTTGATACCTCGTACAAACGCGGGGATGATCTGGTCACCGCGATCATGATAGTGGTTCATCTCGGTCGTCAAGTCACCGCGGAAGCGATGGAGCCTGGCCCCGATGTCCCGTGTCAGCTCCCGAGGACCAAGGATCTCTGCCACCGTACCGGTCGCTTGGCGGCGCCAGATCTCAAACTGAAAGAGCCGGTCTCGAGCCGCCGCGTATCCCTGCGCAAAAAAGAGGTCGCTCTCGTTCTCAGCGTAAATGTGATTGATTCCCCAACGGTCGGTGACAATCTCCACCGAGCCGTGCAGCCCCGGCAACTCCAGGATCTCCTCCTGAGCCACGAGACGGGTGTCATGGCTCGTCGCTCCAAGGGTCAACCCGAGGACGAGCACGATGAAGACACGAATACGAGCAGTCATAAACACCGTCTTTCCTCCAAGAGATCGTTCGGCTGTCGGCGTTGCCCCGCATTATAATCCCGGCCCGGCAGGGAAACGACTTCTTCTACCCGATACCCGACGTCTCCTCGCAAGAGATCCAGACATCGTCAACGTTCATGACTAGCAAAGACGCTTCTACACCCCCTGCGCGGAGCCTGTTGACGTCCGAAGACTGGTGGGCGATCTGGCTTGGCGGTGTTGTGGTCGCCCTAACCGCGACTGGTCTCGTGACCGGGGTGACGGACGTCGGTCGCTGGTCGGTGAATCCACTCGATGCGGTCGACGGACGTGTGTTTCCCCTGGCGATCCTCGGGATAGGCCTTGCCCTGATGACGGGGATCGCCGCCGTCGCCATGGGTGGCTCCATCATCGTGCATCAGGCGGCGTTCCTCCCATTGTTCGTGCTCGCGGTCATCGCATACGGCATTGCCAACCAGACCGGGATCCGGGCCGCCGGTGTTGGATACGCCTTCTGGGCCCTCGCGCTCGGTCTCCTGATTTCGAACACCGTCGGCACGCCCGGTTGGGCGAAACCCGCGCTCCGGAGCGAGCTCTACATCAAGACGGGCCTGGTGCTCCTCGGGGCAGAGATTCTCTTCAATCGCATCCTGAGTCTCGGTGCGCCCGGGCTGTTCGTGGCCTGGCTTGTCACCCCCACCGTCATCTTCTTGATGTATCGCTTCGGCACGCGTGTGCTCAAGGTCGCCAGTCCGTCGCTGGTCATCGTCATTGCCGCGGCCACGTCGGTCTGTGGCGTATCGGCAGCTATCGCCACTGCCGCCGCGAGCCGCGCAAAGAAAGACGAACTGACGTTGGCCGTCGGGATGACGCTGGTTTTCACCGTCATCATGATGATCGCGATGCCGATCGGCATCCGGGCCGTGGGAATGGACCTCGTCGTGGGGGCGGCCTGGCTCGGCGGCACCATCGACGCGACCGGAGCGGTCGTGGCGGCCGGCGCCATGTTGGGAGAAGAAGCCGGACAGGTCGCCGCGATCGTCAAGATGGTCCAGAACATCCTGATCGGCGTCGTCGCGGTTGTCGTGGCGATGTACTGGGCCACCCACATCGAGAAAGAATCTGACACCGCACGCCCGGTGACGAGCGAGATCTGGCGTCGGTTCCCAAAGTTCATACTCGGCTTTGTCGGCGCCTCGCTCCTGTTTTCCTTTGTGCTGACCCCGATGCTGGGTGACGAGGCGGTGACCGGTATCATCGAGCGCACCTCCGACTTTCGTGGGTGGCTCTTCTGTCTCGCGTTCGCGAGCATCGGCCTCGAATCAAACTTCCGGACCTTGGCCGGTCAGGTCGCCGGCGGCGCCCCGATTCAGCTATATCTGGTTGGTCAGCTCATCAATCTCGTGCTCACGTTGGCCGCCGCGTATCTTGCCTTTGGCGGGATCCTCTTCGACCGTGTCTTGTAACACCATGCGGTGCCCGAGGCTCATCCGACCATGTTGCCAAGAACTCCCATGACCTATCAGCGCCCTCTGGGTCTCGTCATCGGCGCTTTGGCATTCGTTGCGACCGGTCTCGCCCTCTCACAGACGGCGCGGCTACCAGGGCCGATCGGTGATGTGCTGCACGCCAACATCGCCGCAGACCGGGACACAACGGCCCTCTTTTATACAGAGGTTCGGGGGTGGCAGCGGTGGCCTGTCTTTCAGCCGGCAACCATGCCCCTGCCGAACTTGGTTGCGGACGCCGTCCGGCTCGACCAGCCGACGGGCGAGGAGCGATTCACCGCACTCGTCACATTACTCCAAGACCAGGACCTGGTGCCTGAGATACGCCCATTCAGAAGTGCTCTGTCTGATGGGAGTAGCATTGCGGGTCGCAACGTCGAGGTCGCGATCGGGGACGGGGTGCGAGACATCGTCGTCGGCGCCCATGCCGACGCGGTCACACTCGAAGACGGAACGCTCGTACACGCCATGGTCGACAACGCCGCCGCGGTGGCCGTATTGGCCCGGGTCGCCAAGACCCTGCCACCGCACGAGCTCCATCATCGGATACGCGTGGTCTTCTTCGACCTCGAGGAGCGTGGGCTCCTGGGGTCACGTCATTTTGTGGATTCGAACAACCCAGACCGCGTGGCCGGGATGATCAATCTCGATATCGCCGGCTACGGGGACACGGTGCTGTATGGTCCGTCCGCCGCGCCGGGGAACGAGGCTGTGTATAGGGCCGTCCGTCTGGCCTGCGGACAGGGCGAACACCAGTGTCTCGAGTTCGCTCAGTTCCCCACAAGTGACGATCGGAGTTTCCAGACCGCCTCCATCCCCAATGTGTCGCTGGGCATCCTTCCTCGCCAGCAAGCCCACCAGTTGTGGCTCATCTTGAATGGCGACGAGCAACGGGGGATTCGGGACGACTTCGTCCCGCCGATCCTGCAGACGATTCACACGCCCAACGACCACGCCGACCAGCTCGACGCGGAAGGCATGACCCTAGCCTACAATACCGTGATGAACATCGTGCTCCAGCTCGACCAGCAGCTCGCGCGCTAGCCGCCACGGGCGGTTAGTGGCGCCGACACCACTCCGCGGCGCGGTCGAGCGCATCACGGTCGCCCACCGGCACCGGCGTTTCCCCAACCGCGTAGAGGAAATCGGTCTCCCGTTGGTAATGCGGCTCGCCGGCTCGGATGACGGCTATCTGAACCGCGCCGGTTGGCTGACGTCTAGTGAGCGTGGTGGCGCTCTTCCCTACCGCGACGGCATCCTGTTCGACCGCGGTGAGCTCGAGCGCGGAGTGGATACCCAGGTGCTTCAGGGGAGCCAGCTGCAGGTCAGGCTGGGCGCGGCGACGCAGGTCATGCATGAACGGACCTGTCTGTGGGGGATGGGTTCGCGGAGCCGGCGCTAACGACGACGGCGGAAATACTCGACCTGATACTCTCGCACATTCCGGTTGTGCTCGCGCAAGCTATCGGCGAACACGTGCGACCCGTCATTCCGACTCACAAAGTACAGATGTGCCACGTCGGCCGGGTTGAGCGCGGCCCGCAGATCGGCCGCCCCCGGCGCGGCGATGGGGCCGGGAGGCAATCCGGCATAGATATACGTGTTGTACGGTGAGTCGAATCGGAGATTCTCGCGGGTCAAATTCCCATCATAGAGACCAGCCCGCTCGAGGGCGTAAATCACTGTGGGGTCGCACTGCAAAGGCATACGCCGCCGCAGCCGGTTGGTATAGACCGCTGACACGATCGGCCGTTCCTCGTCGAGCCCGGTCTCTCTTTGAATCAGGGATGCCAACGTCACGACCTCCCGCACACTGAGCTCCAACTCGATCGCCCGTTGCCGGAGGTCTTCATCGAATGTGATCTTGAATTGGGTGACCATCGCGTCCACGAGGTCGTCGGCGGTCGCGCCACGCGGCAGCGAGTAGGTCTCCGGGAACAGATACCCTTCGAGGTTCTGAGCCTCAGAATCTAACATCGCAATCAGCTCGACCCGCTCGCTCGCGGCCAGAAACGCCTCGGCCGAGCCGAAATCAGACGCGCCGAAGAATTCGGCCATCTGGCGACGTGTCAGCCCTTCCGGAAAGGTGATCGGTCGTAGATACACCTGTCCCTGGGTCAGGGTATCGATGACCGCCAGCGCCGATGTCGCCTCCGCGAACCTGTACTCCCCTGCTTGCAACCCACGATCACGCCCACTTCGCCAGACCGCCATACGGAATGTGTTCTCGTTCCGCACGACGCCAGCCGCAACGAGGTGCCGCCCGATCGCAGTCGTTGACATCCCGGGCCGGATGTCGACGATCACGGCATCCTCCTCGTAGCCTCGATAGGACGTCTCTGCACCGTCATAGAGCTGCTTGGCCAGGTAGGCGACAACGCCACCGGCGACCACGACGATGACCAGAGTGAACGCTAGCGCTCGCCAGGCGATGCGACGTACAAACGACGAGCCACTCGGGGACGATTTACGAATCATGGCGACGGGCGGTCCGGTGTGTCCAAGTATTCCTGAAGTATGACGGCGGCGGCGGCCGCGTCGAGCTTGGCTTTCCGCTTTCTCCAGTTCATCTCTCGAGCCGCGAGACGCTGTTCGGCCTCCACGCTGGTGAGCCGTTCATCCTGGAGCACGACGGTCCACCCGGTTTGTGTCGCCATCGCGTGGACGACCGCCTGTGCCCGTGGAGCGGCATCGTGAGGCCTCCCGTCGAGATGCACGGGGAGCCCGACCACCACCAGACTCACCGGGTTCTCCGCATCAAATCCTCGTAACACACGCGTGACACGGGTGGCGACCTCCACCGCCGTCCCCTCACCCGTCACCGAACGCCACGGGGTCGCCAGCGTGCCGGACGGGTCGCTGACGGCGATGCCGACGCGTCGTCGGCCAAGGTCGAGCGCTGCCACTCTCATCACGAGGTCTCAGGGTACAACAGTCGTCGGTTTCCCCATGCTATGCTCAAGCTGCCCGCGCGTGTACCAAATTCCGCCGCGGGTACCATCGTCAAACTCCCTTGCGACTCTTCCAACGAGCCGCCGACCGCACTCGAGAGTTACAGAAAGAAGCCGACAGCCTTGCCGCGCAGCAAGGCACGCTGCTTGAGGAAATCAAGGCGCTCGAACGCGATCGCCAGCTCAAAACGGCGGAGCTCACCGCCGTCAATAACAACCTCGAGACGGTTCGAGCGGAGCTCGAAGAAACACAAGCGTATCTGGCGACCGTCGAGCAGAACCTCGAGGAACAACAGCCGCTCATCGAAGCCAGGCTCGTGGCCCTCTACAAGATGGGGGCCCCGCGATAC
>JAYZGM010000002.1:0-7983 GCA_036336225.1 Acidobacteriota bacterium
GTCCCAGTTCGGCAACCCGTTGTCCTCGAGCGATCGGAAGCCCTCGTCGTGCATGAAACGGAGCTAGTCGATCAAATCGTCGCCCGCGCATGGTGACGAAACATCCCGAAGTGCAGGGCATCGGCCAGACCGAAACGGGTAGAGAAAGCACCGGGGACGAGCCGTGCCGACGGGATCGCCGCCACGGCTGAGGCCCCGGTCATCAAGAACCTCCGACGACGTATGCTGGTCATCTCCCCGCGTCGGTCTGATCCAACGCGCCCGCGCACTACAACCCTCGGATCATCACATTCCTGAACTTCACGACCCCGGCACCATATTGCAGCGCAATCGGGCCGGTGGGAAACTGCGTGTCTTCCACATCAACTGTCTGCTCACCGTTCAGCCACACCTGCAACCGGGCGCCCTCGGCCCGAATCTCATACGTGTTCCACCGACCAGGGCTGTTGATGATCGCCTCGGGCGCCGCGATATGGACGATACCCCCGGTACGATATGTCTGGTCGGCGCGCGTGTCGTAGATATTGACCTCATACGAGTTGCGGTCGGTGACGCTTTCGGGATCGGCGCAACGAATGAAAATGCCACTGTTGGCCGGCTCATCGACCCAGTACTGCAGGACCATCTCGAAGTCACCATACGACTCTGGCGTGACGAGAAACCCGGACCCGGTATCAGCCTGCACGGCACCGTCGGCGAGCTCCCAATTCGCGTTTCCAATCGGGTTCCAGCCATCGAGGGTGGAGCCATTGAACAGCGTCGTCCACCCGTCTTGGGCAACAGCGGGCGCGGGAGCGAAACCGACGAACGCGAGGACCACAATCGAGAGTGTGAGCGTGAATCGTGTCATGGAAATCTCCTGTGGGTTTCTATTGGTCGAGCGACTGATCCGGCATTGGCCACTCTACTGTTCAGATGACGTTAGCTCCTCCATCCGCGCACCCGCGAGCAAGTTCTGCATGCCATAGTTGCCTTCGTGACAGGCATACTCAAACATCGGGGCCAATCCACGTTTCATCGGCAACGCGGCGGTGAACGGCTGAGTGAAGCTCGCCGCGTCGTTGACGGTGAACTCGTAGAGCAAGGTCTCGTCGTCCACACGGCTGAACCGCTCGATCAAATGGAGCGTAGCGCCAGAACCGATGGACGACCGGACTGACGGGCTAAAGCTCGCCGTGTTGTTGGTGAAGTTGGTGGTTTCAACGACGAGCGTGTCGCCCTCCCACCGCCCACGCGAGCTCCCCATCCACTGACGCAGATCGTCTGGAAGTGACGAACGTCCATCCAACGGAACGATACGGGAGTCGTGCACCATCTCGTTGAGTATCACGACGTGGTCAGACGTCTGGAAGATCTGGATATTCTGGTTGTATCCACCGGGGACAATCGGCGGCCCCGTATTGAAACCCAGCAGGCAACGCTCGGCGAGCCCGCGGTCTTCCGGACCATCACTCCCGATCCCGTCGACCCGGAACCGAACGGGTCGCTCTTGGACCGCTGGCTCGGGACTGTCGCCCCCCTGACGCACAACGTCAGCCTGTGTCGCTGGCACTCGACCGTCGGACGGATCCACGATAAGCGCCGTGCGTCGGTCATCGACGACGCCGGCACCACGGTCGAACCAGTAGTTGTTATAGCCACCGACGTTGCCACCCACCGGGAGCGGCTCGCTTCGGACCTCGCTCGGGCGGTCGGCCTCGATGGCCCGCTGCACGGCACTGGCCTCCACCTCGGCCGCTTCCTCCGCGGTAAGTTGCGCCGCCACTTGATCGTTCGGTCGCTGCAACGGCGTGAGGGTACGGAAGTCCCAAACGCCCTGCAGGTCCGGGGTGCCGTCAGCCAATCTGGGCTGGGCGCTGGCTGGCCCTGCGAGGACCAGGGCCATTACTGTGAGAACAAGTATGTCGCCGCATGGTCGAGTCTTCATCTGATACTCCTGCTGTCGAGGATTCGTGAGCAAACAACCGAATCATTTATTGATCGAACGTCACGGGGTCACACACGCGAAATTGGCGGCATCGTCGATGCTCCCACGACCCGTATAGCGTGCCACTTGTGGGTATGGGCATAACGGGCGCGTTCGGGTCACTTCGTTGTCGACCACCTTCGACGCAATAATCTGGTCGGGTGGCTCGTCGTCTTCCACCCACCGCTCGAGCGCGGTGACGGCATCGAACCGGTCCGGACCCGGTCCGCCACGGCAATGAGCCACCCCAGGCGCCATAAACAGCCGGTAGAAGTCGGTGGTCTCTTCGAGACCGCCCTGCGCAGTGACCACGCTCTCGTAGTAGTTCACCGCGTTATAGGCCGTAATGAGCGCGTCAGACCACCCGTGATAGCTGACCAGCTTGCCCCCACGGGCCTTGAACGCCGTCAGGTCCGGGTCGATGGCGTTCATCGCGGATCCCAATGTATCGTCATTCCCGACCGAACCGAGCGACCGGGTGTTTGCGTAGTCCCAGTCGTCGTCAAAGTCAAACTGCACCAAGTCATAATCCGCGTTTTCCATCACGCTGTAGCGGATGAAATCCGCGGTGCTCCCGCCCGGACGTTCGATACCCGACCAGTAGCGGCCCCACCCTCCACGGCCATCGGCAACCTCGAACCACTCACTGCCCGGCGGATAACCCGGAAAGAGCCGTTCGCCGTTACTGGGTCGCGTGGGGCCGGCGTAAATGGCTCCGGCCGCCCTGACCTGCCCTGCGGTCAAACAGCCCGGGCCATCGGCGCCGTCGCATTGCAGGACACCGGGATCGAAGTCACACACACGTGGGTCGTCGATCAATCCGTCCGCGAGTCCATCCAATCCGTCGCAAGCATCGAGCACCGCGGCGCCGAGCACCGGCAGCTTCTCGCGTGGCAGGTCCTGTGCCGGGTCTTTGGTTGTAGCCAACCCTGACCACAGCTCACCCGTCATGAGACCGATCCAGTAGTTGGCCGGAGCCCCAGCCACGATTCCATCGTAGTCGTCGGGAAACCTCTGCGCTTCCATCAACGCGTGGTGCCCACCCTGCGAGCACCCGACGAAATACGAGTAGTCGGGGTCGCGCCCGTAGTAGGCGCTGGTCACCGCTTTTCCAGCCACCGTGGCTTCGTGCTGGGCGCGGTAGCCGAAATCGACGAGCCGCACTGGGTGTCCCAACGACCAGCTTCCATCGAACCCACTGGTGCTGGTGTGCCCGTTGTCGGTCGCCACCGTCGCATATCCGGCACGCACGGCGTCAGCCAGTTGTGGGTAGCGGATGGCCCCGGCCGAGCCTCCTGACCCGATACCCTGGAAGCGCCCGTTCCACGTTTCCGCCGGTGGCAGCCACACCTCAAATCGAATCTCGGAGCCCGCCTCAGGACGAGCCGTTCCCGCGACGCGACAGAATGAGACATCATCCACCACGAAACCGCGAGACGAGAAAGTCTCCGGTGGCGTGAACGTATCGGCAATCTCCTCCGCCGTCGTGATCGTTGTGTAGGACAGACCCAGATCCGTCTGCATCATCGCCGTGCACGCTTCGCCACGACCCGATGTCTGCCACACGAAGGCTTCGCCAACCTGACTGACGCCCGCGACGGACACACAAACCGCAAGCAGAGACGCAACCGACAGACGAATCGTCATATACCCCCCCAAGAGAAGATCAAGGATAACGCAGGGTGACTACGGGTTGGCAATCCCGTTCAGATGCTGTCGCAATTCTGAAATGTGAATCGTCAGGGTCGGCGCCCCCGACCCCGTGGGGGAGGAGGGGGGTCGCGCCGACTGTGGAGTAGACCTGATTCCGCGCCGTTTTCAACTCGGTGAGACGCGCGGACTTCACAAGAGTCGCCCCCGCCACGATGGGGTGGTCGGTCCACGGGTATGAACCCCATGCGTGCACGGCCCGACGGGCGTCGATCCGGACCCGAAGCACCATTAATGTGCGCCGCCTTGATCGTCGTCCCGCCAACGAGGGGGTCGTCTGTACATGGTCCGCCGCTTTGGCTGACACCGACCGGCTGCCCCGCCACCGTCCGTGCGCCAGCCCTCGGGGCTCCCGCGTTGGCCGCCACTTCGTCGGTGACCGCACCGTCTCCGGTCCCGTTGGCTCCCGCCAGCAGGAGGTCGACACCTTCGCCCGCGATCAGGTCCGAGACGTCCCGAAACGCCGCGCCATCGTCGCCATCACCAGCTCGGTCGGTCTCACACGCGAGGGCACGCTCACTCGGGAACGGTTTTTCCAGGCCGTGTTGGTGCGGCCGGGGTGGCCGCCAGCTCCTCGACCAGTGTGATCAATGCGGAGAGGTCATCGCGGCCGCGGCCGCGCCCGACAAGGGCGTTGACGAACTGCTTGGTCAGTGACGCCGCCGGCAGCGCAACACCGTGCGCGTGGGCGAGATTGAGTGCAATATCGAGATCTTTATGATAGAGCCGTGACTCGATACCGGCTCTGAAATCTCGGGAAGCCATGCGGGTGCCAAACAGGTCGAGCACACGGCTCGACGCCACTCCACCCATCATCACTTGCCGCACCTGCTCGAGATCGAGGCCACACCGGCCAGCGAGCGTAAGTGCTTCGGCGGCGGCCTGGGCGGTCACCAGCAACGCGAGCTGGTGACAGGCTTTAGTCGTCTGGCCGGCACCGGAGGGACCAAGGTGGATGATGGTCGGCCCCAGCAGCTCAAACAAGGGCCGGGCCCGTGCGACGGCATCTTGAGATCCGCCCACCATCATCGTCAATTTGGCATCTTGTGCCCCGGCGGGCCCACCGGACACCGGGGCGTCCAGCATATCGACCCCACGGGTCGCCAACCGTTCAGCCATCGCCCGGGTGGCGGTCGGGTCGATGGTACTCATGTCGATCACGAGCGAACCGGCTCGCGCGCCAGTGAGGACTCCATCGTCACCCAGCACCACCCGCTC
This sequence comes from Acidobacteriota bacterium, assembly GCA_036336225.1. Classification (GTDB taxonomy): domain Bacteria; phylum Acidobacteriota; class Vicinamibacteria; order Vicinamibacterales; family UBA8438; genus JAJEEA01. The sequence goes on from JAYZGM010000002.1 coordinate 4,895, forward strand.
GACGTCACCCGTGGCGGTGACCATCGTGAAGACCACGTCGCTCCGCTCGGCCACCGTCGCCGGCGTCGGGCAGGCCGTGGCACCGGCCTCGACGAGCGGCGTCACTGAAACGGCCCGCCGCGCATAGACGGCCATCTCGTGGCCGCCACGCATGAGGTGGAGTGCCATCGGGCGGCCCATCGTGCCGAGCCCTATGAAACCAAGTCGCATGAGTGTCTAGCAGCTAGTCCCCAATATAGGAGACTAGGGTAATGCGAGCGCGACCCATTCGGCCGGATAGTCACGTGCGCCGATCGGCACGACGATATACTGCCTTCCTTCATACATGTAGGTCATCGGGCCACCGGTCGTGCCCGCCGGGAGGTCGATCTGCCACACGACGTTGCCGGTGGCTTTCTCATAAGCACGAAACGTCGAGCCCCACATGTTCGGCTGGATCCCGCCAAACACGTTGCTTCCTTCGCCGAGAAAGAGGAGCGTCGCGGTAACGAGGGCGACGGGGCGGGAGGCCACGCCGAGCGGCGGGAGATCGAGCCCGCGGAGCGCGTCGTGGTCGCGAATGCCGCTGCCATTGGCGCGTTGCCAGGCGTGCTCACCCCGGTTGAGGTCGATAGCCGTGATTCTCCCCCACGGCGGTTTGATGAGTGGGATGCCGTCGAGATAGGGCGCGTCGCGATTCGGACTGTAGAACCGCATCTCGGTGCCAACCTGATCGGTGGCGTCAGCGAGTCGATAGACCCGTGGCACCACGTGCGAGAAGGCGTAGTAGAGCCCGGTATCCGGATCAAACGCACCTGTGTTCCAGTTTCCGGCCCCCCATGACCCCGGCAGCGCCAGGGTCCCGCCCGACTCCTCGCTGAGCACCGACGGGGGTGTGAACATCGGCCCGAGCACGAAAGTTGCAGCGATTTCGCGGGCATGGTCGGCCAGCTCGGTGGTGAAATCGATGAGGTCCGTCTCCGACACCCCCTGGTGGGCAAACGGCGGCGGCTTGATCGGGAACGGCTGTGTCGGCGAGGCATACTCTCCCGGCACGGTCGAAGCCGGCACTGGTCGTTCCTCGATCGGCCAGACCGGCTCACCAGTCACGCGGTCAAAGACATAGAGAAACCCGGTCTTGCTCGGTTGCATGACCGCATTGACACGTCGGCCGTCGACCGTGATCTCACCCAGCGTTGGAGGACCAATCGTGTCGTACTCCCACAGATCGTGGTGCACCATCTGAAAGTGCCACACGCGTTCTCCGGTCAGGGCATCGAGCGCCACGAGACTGTTCGAGAACAGATTGTCACCGGGACGATGCCCACCATAATAGGCGGCCGTCGGCGCGGTCAGCGGAACGTAGACGTAGCCCAACTCGAGGTCGGCACTCAGACAACACCAGGCACCCAGGTCTCCGGATGCGGTCAGCGACCCGGCTCCCCACGTGTCGGCCCCAAATTCCCCGGAACGGGGTACGACGTGAAAAGTCCATCGGAGCTCACCGGTGCGCACGTCATACCCACGCACGTTCTCAGCCGCACTCCCGCGCCACCGCACCCCCGAGTCGCCGGCCCCATCGACCGTCCCGGCGACCACCACCATGTCACCGACGACGATCGGACTTGCCCCTCCATGTGCCCGGTCTGCCCCCTCTGGCGTGAGATCGACCCGGCCACGGTCGCCAAACGTCGGTATCGCAATCCCGGTCGTGGCGTCGAGCGCGTACAGATGGGTGTTCCGCAGGGACAAGATGCGCCGGTCGACCCCATCGACCCAATACGCCACACCGTGGGCACCGCGACCGGCCACCCCGGCCAAGGTCGGGCCCGCCGGGGCTTGTGTCCAGAGTGTCTCGCCCGTCCCGGGGTCAAACGCCTCGACGAGCCCGACGGCGTTGGATGCAAAGAGAACCCCGTCGACAAGGATCGGTGTCGACCGCAGGTAGTTCGAGGATTGGAGTTCGGGAAACCCGTCAGTGTAGGCGCGTGCAAGGGCCTGCCGGCGCCAGGCGATGTTGAGATCGCGCACCGTCCGCCGATCGATCTGGTCGAGCGGCGCATATCTCGTGAATTCCGTGCTACCGCCGAAGTACACCCACTCGGTGTCCGCCGTATCGGCATCTTGTGCGAGCCCGGCCCCAGCCGTCGCCATGACCAAGCATCCACCTAACAAGCGCGAGACGGTCTGGTAACGCTTCAGCATGTCCCGGTCGGCCTGCGGGCCCCTTCAGCGTCGGTCGGCTGGCCGTCATGCCTCGTCCGGCTATCGCTCATGTCCCCACCCCGACGCCCTGCTTCTTCCAGTATCGGGCGAGCCCCAGCCAGCACTGCTCGAAGGGCGCAGCCTGGTCGTACAACGCCGCCGACGTGTCGGGCATATGACGTTGAAGATACCGCCGTGCCTCGGCGACAAACTCGTCTGACCGTGCTTCGTCGCTCGCAGGCCCTTCCAGGATCGTCCGTGCCATGACCGCCATCCCATTCAGGTGCTCGCGTAAGCTCGCCAAGTGCTCGGTCGAGCCCTGGTGCGGACCGAAATGGGTCAGGAACAACGTCTCCGCCTGCCATTGCTCGATGAGCAGGATACTCGTCTTCCAGGCCTGGAGGTCGATGTCGGGAGGTGGGGTCGGTGGCATCGCGAACAGGTCTGCGCCCGTCCGAAGTCCCGCGGTGTCCCCAACAAACGCAACCCCACTGGCGCGGTCGAGAAAACTCACATGGTGGGAGGCATGCCCCGGGGTATAGGCCACCTCGAGCTGGCGGTCCGCGGCGGCGATCCGCTCTCCACCCCCGAGGCTGTGCACGTTTGATTCCGGTACCGAAAGAAACTCGCCCCACAACCGATCCATATCGGCGCCGTAGAGCCGTGTCGCGCTGTTCAGCAACTTCGCAGGGTCGACCATATGCGGCGCACCCCGCTCATGCACAAAAACCTGGATGTCGGGGCACTCACGCAGTAGGGTTCCGGTCGCGCCGGCGTGGTCGAGGTGGATGTGAGTCAGAAGGATAGTTCGAACGTCCCCCACGGCGATGCCCTGCACAGCGAGTGTGGTGCGAAGATGGGCGAGACACGTCGACGGGCCCGGGTCGACCAATGCCACGCCTCCG
>JAYZGM010000003.1:0-11884 GCA_036336225.1 Acidobacteriota bacterium
CGACCGGGGTTCGACATCTCGACCAGGTAATCGACCGTCGACCCGACCGGCACCACCGCCGTATCCTTCCAGACTAGGTTCTCCGTCGGAATCCCGTCGATGGACAGGACCAGGAAGCGCTGTCCATGGATGTGGAAGGGGTGGTGCATCGGGTGGATCGTATTGGGGTCATTGAAGAGACGAATCTTGACGACGTCTCCGACCGTGAACTGCCAGTCGATGTCCATGTTCTCGAGGCCGGTGTCGGGATCTTGGAGAATCCAGTGCACCTGCTCGGCACTTGAGAGCCAGTTCATCATGGGCATCGCGTCGTTCCACTCCAGCGGCGGCATGTAGAGGCCGGCCTCGAACTCCATCGCGCGCACGATCGGAAGCGGCAGGTTCTCGATGTCGAGTGTCAGCACCAACCGGTGATCGACCGGTCGATCGAAGTACGGCCGGTAGACGTCGATGTCGGATGTGACGTCGACATGCTCTCGCAGCGACTCGAATGACTCGGCATGATCGCGTATCGTCGGCCGCTCGCTCACGGCGACGATGCCCAGTTGATCGATGTGCGGATAGAACTCGCCTCGGAATTCGTCGATCGCCTGAATGGCGTTCGTGACCGGAACTTCTCCCGGTTCGTCGAACTTCACCTCGACGATGTAGCGCTCGGCGGGCGCGATGATCACCGAGCCAACCCACTCCTCCCGCTCGAACTTGCTGACATCCGAGCCTACGATCTTGATCGGGGCGTCGCCGAACACAACGTTGTAGGTCCGGGTGTTCGCGACGTTCGTCACGTAGAACCGGACCACGTCCCCCATGGCGACCTCAAGACGATAGTCGGTGAGCCCGTTGACGAGCATGACGTTCCCGAACCGGCCCATCAGCGCGTGCGTCGCGGTCTGCTGGCCGAACGGAATCGGTCCGAGGTCGTCCATCAGAAAATCATCGAGAATCAAGGTTTCCTCGTGGTTGACCGGGTTGTAGTACTCCGGCTCCGGCGCTCCGACGAGCAGGTTGCCATAGAGACCGAGATCCTGCTGAAAGTCCTCGCGGACGTGCGGGTGATACCAGTAGATTCCGGAGTCGCGGAAGAAGACCTCATACCGAAACGACTCGCCGGTGGCGAGGGGCGGCTGGGTAAGGTTGGGCATCCCGTCGAAACGGTTGTCGATCCGGATGCCGTGCCAGTGCACCGTGGTGTCATACGGAATCTCGTTGGTGAAGTTGACCACGATGGTGGACCCACGCGGCGCCCGGACGAGCGGCCCGGGATACATGCCGTTGTAACCATACGTAACGAGCGTCTGCCCGTTAATCGTCCGGCGCACCAACGTAGCGGTGAGATCAATCTCGTCGCCATCGACCAAGTCGACGATCGTGCCGGGAATGGCCTCGGGGAGCGACAGCGGGTTGAGCCCCGTACCCGCGAGAAACGGATCGACGATCGGGCTGGCACCCATCAGACCGGGCAGCATCGGCATCGGCCGTCCCATCGGGGGGCCGCGCCACACAACGGAGTTGTTCGGTGCCGCGTCGTCCATGGGTGCGTGGCTCTCCGGCTCCGCCCCAGAGACCACCTGAGTCTGGTCGGCCGGGTCTTGCTGGCCAACCACGGCCAGAGCGGGCCTCGACGACTGTGGCTCCTCGCGCAGTTGGGTGGCCAAGGGCTCAACCAGCACCACCATCAGGAGAGCAAGACTGGGCAGCCATCCAGAACGAGACTGGGCGCCGGTCATCGCGTCCCAATGCCACGACCCGGTGTGTCGCCGAAGCCGTATCGTGCGCAGGGTTCGTTCTCGTATGGCCCGTGACCCGCGAGCGTATGCATGAGACCGCTCCGCGATACGCCGCGCGACACGATAGGGCCGCTCCAGATCGGGGCCTCGGGTTTGTTCTCGGGTTCGAGCGTTAGCACGACCAGATACTTATTCCAGTCGACGCGTCCGCTGACCGAGCTATGCTCGTCCAGCACCCCCAGCCGCGTGACTTGATCGATCTCGGGAGTCGTGATCCAGAGTGTGTAGTACCCCTTCTTTGGTGCCTTCAACCGCTCGAACGTCACCTTTAGGTCATAGACATACGTCCCATCAGGCCGCACCGCGATGCCGAACGGGGAGCGCGCAAACGATGCGTGGCCAACGCCCTTCGACCGACCGGTGCCTGGGACGCGACCGGTCTTGACCATGTCGATCGCATGGTAGGGCGGGTTCGGGTGCGGGAGAACGGTACCACGACAGCGGACGCCGACCAGAGACGAAGCTGACTTGCGGATGGCGCCGTTCTCGGGTGTCGCGGCACTCACCTCCAGAAGAGACGCAAACCCGGGGACGGTCAGCATGGCGACCAGACCGAGCACCGACGTGCCACCGACGTATGGCCCCGTTGCCGTCATGGCCTGTCCTCGAGATCACTGTCCCAGTCCTGCGCGCTCGAGACGTTCGGCACCCCCCAGTCCTCGCCGTTCCAGCCCTGGAAGCCTTCCATCCGAAACGTCCAGAACCCCGTTGTCATGTCGCTGACGGCGATCAAGCCGTCGGCGTTCCGTACGTCCACCCCAAAGGCGCCGTTGAACATCGAGTAGCGACGAGTGTTCGGCGGACCGACGTAGGTGTCGTAATAGGCAACGGTTACGGGATTGTAGGGGTCCATCATGCTGAAGACTTGTAGCCCGTCGAGGTAACCCGAGACAAACACATACGGGTAGCGCACCTCGTGGTTGTGCGTCAGGTTCTTCCAGTCGGCGGTCCAGCCGGAGATCGGCCGGGAGATGTTCTCGACCTCTCCGTTCAGGCCCGGCTCAAGATCGAAGATACGTAACGGCGCGAACTGATACTCGGTCTCGGCGATCACATACCGACCGTCCGGCATCGGGGTGAACGTGTGGCCGCTCCTGACACCGCTAATGCCAGTGAGGGTGACCAAGAGCTCTGGATGGTGAATATTGGAAATGTTGTAGACGTAATAGCCCCCGGTGCCCCCTCCGTAGAACCGATCCTCGCCCGTGTCGGGATGATAGCCGACGTAGAAATCGTGGTAGCCGCGTTGGCCACCCGCAATGTCCCCGACCGGGATTTGGGCGATGAGCGCCTCGTCGAGCTTGCCCTCCACGACCATCCCGAGGTCATACACCCCCGCATGGGGGGCCCGAGTGGTCGTAATCAGCAGGACGCGACCGTTGCTGTGCTTGTAGATGAAGATGTTGTGGAACCCGCCGGGCGCATCTGGCCGGCGTAGTCGGGCGACCTCCTTGACGCCGGTGGGGTCTGGCAAGCTCGTGACGTCGACCACGACCGCGCCCAGGTCGCTATCGGGACCACCCTGGCCGAACTGCAGCGACTGCACGTAATAGTAGCGACCGGCCCACTTGAAGTGCTTGACGTCCATCCCGCCCGTGCCCAGGTGGAGGTCCTGATTTTCGATTCGCCACTGGTAGACGACTTTCGGCTTCGACGGATCGGATATATCGATCACGTCGGTGCCCTTGTCCCCCTTGTCACCGTAGACCATACGGGCCACGTAGGCGTAGGGTCGCGACAGCTCCTGCTCGAGATCCATGTCGGCCACGCTGAGACGTGGACCAAGCGGAATGTGCCCCACCACTTCGATGTTGTCGCTACCCGGCTTGTCGGGAGTCCAGAGGGCGACGCCTTGGACGAGCACGCTCGGTTGGGCCATCAGGATCGCTACCGCGACGAGGCCAGCCAAGACCAGAATCGAATAACGCTTCTGCACGCTTCACCTCGTCGAAGATGGGGGAAATCGCAAGAGGAATCTTAGCAGGGACGGGGGCGGCGGGTTGCCGTCCGTCACATGACAACTTTCATCCGGGTGGCCACAGCCGTCAACATCGGCGACGTCCTCCCGGGGCCTCATTCCCCCGCCTCCTGCGGCTCCGGCTCTCCGACCGGGACGGAGGTCCTCTCGGGAACGGACCCCACGGGTCCCACATCTCTGACCGGCAGAGGGTTGCTGCACATCTGGTTGTGAAGGTTGTCGGCGGAACCCTGCCCTCCTGAGCCTGCTCGTCCTTGACATGTGAGCGCTGCCCAGTGACGGCCAGGACCCGTTGACGGGCCTCTGGCGCTTTAGTGTCCGCCTCCGATGTCGGGTGACGGCGCGCCAGCTCGTGTGCGCGTGATGGGTGTTGGGGTGGCCGGTGCGGACGCGTCGGCATCACCCGCGCTCGAACTCGGTCAGGAGCCGCCTCGACGGTAAGCGTATCTGGTCCTCTCCTCGCGTTCAAACGTGAAACAATGTGACGAAGACAGCGCCCCGTGGGCTGCCGCACAGGAGAATTGGACATGATCCGAGCCGCACGGATGTGCGCGCCACCTTCGAACCACGGTCCGACACGACGTCTCGGCAACTGGTTCATCGGCGTCACGATGACCTACACCATGGCCGCGACGAGCTTGACCGCGGCCGACGATCGGCGACTCGTCGAAGCCGTCAAGCACCACGAGATGCCGACCATTCAGGCGCTCCTCGCGGAGGGCGTCGATGTCAACGTTCCAGAGATTGATGGGACGACAGCGCTTCACTGGGCCGTGCACCACGACGCGACCAACCTGGTGGACCGGTTGCTCCGCGCCGGGGCGCGCGTGAGCGCACCGAACCGGTATGGCATCGAGCCGCTGTCGATTGCAAGCCTCAACGCGAACGTGGTCATTGTCGAGTCATTACTCGAGGCCGGTGCCGACCCGAAGACCTCCCAACCTGAGGGCGAGACGGTGCTCATGACCGCGGCTCGCACCGGTAACATCGAGGTGGTGCGTCTGTTAGTAGACCGTGGCGCCGACGTGGATACGAGGGAGACCTTTCGAGGCCAGACAGCGACCATGTGGGCCGCGGCGGAAGGCCACACCGACGTGGTGCGGCTACTGGTCCGCCACGGAGCCGATATCTATACCCGGTCCACGTTCCCGGCGAGGATCGATATCCGACGCATGTCTCGAAGGGCCATTCGAGCCGAACGACCGGAAGGGCTAACCCCTATCCTCTTTGCGGTGCGTGGTGGTCACATCGAGACGGTCCTGGCGTTGCTCGACGCGGGCGCCGGTGTAAATGACACCGCCCCGAGCGGCTACAGCCTTCTGCACCTGGCAATCATGAACGCCCACTTCGAACTGGGGGCCACATTATTGGAACAGGGCGCGGACCCCAATGCCACTGGGCCGTTGCCCGGAGCGTTGACGCCACTCCACCATCTGATAGAGGTCCGCCGCCCCGAGTGGACGCTTCGGCCAGACCCGCTGCCAACGGGCCGTCTCGACAGTCTTCAACTCATGAAGGCACTTCTGGCCCACGGAGCGCAGGTGAACGCGCCACTCCCACCACCGCCGGAGAACCGACGCGTCGGGGCGGATGCCGACGAGCAAATTCCGCCTCCTGGAGGCGGCGCCACACCGTTGTGGTTGGCCGCCAGAGGTCCGGATCCTGAGGCCATGCGTCTACTGATCGCAGCCGGAGCCGACCCCATGGTAGAAACCGATGATGGCGCCACGCTCCTGATGAGCGCCGCTGGCATCGACTATCGGCAAGGACCGCGCGAGAAGCTGGAGCCCCAGGTACTAGAGGCGGTCACCCTGGCGCTCGACCTCGGGGCAAACGTCACCGCGGCAGATATCAATGGCAACACCGCCCTGCATGGCGCAGCCATTCGCGGAGCCAACTCGACGGTGCGGCTGCTTTTGGAGCGGGGCGCCAGAATCGATGCCAAGAACGACCGTGGTCGAATGGCGCTCGACATCGCAGAAGACGCCAGTGATGCGAGGTCACAGCCCGAAACCGCACGGCTGCTGCGCGAGCTGATGAAGGCACGTGATGGCGCGCAGTAACCTCGTGTCAAGCAGGAGACACCTCGTGGACATGTCACATACGTCGCGTGCTCTGTCCGTTGCACCGTGGTTTGGACTCGGGCTGGCCGTGGTTGGGACGATGCTCCAAGTCGAGGTCCTGGCGGCACAGACCGGTTCCACCCCGCGGGCCGCCGACCACGAGGGCCTCTTGAGGCAGTATTGTGTGGGCTGTCACAACGACCGGACCCTCGCGGGCAGCTTGTCCTTGCAGGAGCGCGATCTTGTCAACCTCTCGGCCGACGCCGAGATCTGGGAGAAGGTCGTTCGCAAACTTGACGGTGGGTTCATGCCACCACCCGGGCGACCCCGACCCGATCGCTTCATCCGCGATGCTTTTGTGACGGCACTGGAAACGGAGCTGGACGCGGCGGCCGCCACGAACCCCAATCCGGGCCGGTCTGCGGTGCTCCACCGCTTGAATCGTACGGAATACCAAAATGCGATACGCGATTTGCTCGCGGTCGACATGGACATCGTCAACCTGCTGCCTCCCGACGGGCAGAACTTCGGGTTCGACAACAACGGCGATGCACTCGGGTTTTCCCCCCTGTTGCTGGACCGATATCTGTCGGTGTCGAGGCACGTCAGCCGGATGGCGGTCGGCGACCCGATGACCGCTCCTGTCGCGACGAGCTATCACGTTGAAACCGATTTCGGACAGGACGACCGTATCGAGGGGCTACCCTACGGCACACGCGGCGGTATGGTGGTGCGTCATCCGTTCCCACTGGATGGGGAATACGAGATCGATATCAAGCTGGCCCGCAACTACAACTTTCAAGTCGTCGACCTGTACGAGCCACACGAGATGGAGGTTCTGCTAGACGGCGAGCGAGTCCAGTTGTTAACGATAACGCCACCACCGGGCGAACGACGATTGGGCGGACCTGAAGGAGACGACGCCCTCCGGTTCCGCATTCCAGCCAAAGCAGGACCTCGAGAGTTTGCGGTGACCTTCATCCGTCGTCCGAGCGCCCAATCAACCGACGAGCGTCTGCCGTTTATTCGCGGCGATCCCAAGGAAAACGAGCTTCATGGTCTTCCGTGGCTTGGAGAGTTCACCATTACGGGTCCGCACGACGCAAGCGGCACGGCGGACACGCCAAGTCGCCGTCGCATCTTTACCTGTACCCCGACTCATCCGGACGAAGAACCGGAGTGCGCGAGCAGTATTCTGTCCGCCTTGGCCCGACGCGCCTACCGACGCCCGGTCACGGCGGCGGACCTCCGACCGCTTCTGGACGCCTACGAAGATGAACGGAAAGCGGGCGGGAACTTTGAAGCCGGTATCGAGCTGGCGCTTCAGCGCATCTTGTTGAGCTCGTCATTTCTCTTCCGCATCGAGCTCGATCCCGAGGATGCTACCCCGGGCGAGGTCTACCAGGTTGACGACTTCGCGTTGGCATCACGTCTGTCGTTCTTCTTGTGGAACAGCATCCCGGACGAGCAACTGCTGGATGAGGCCGCGCACGGGCGGCTCAGAGATCTCGACGTCTTGACCGAGCAGGTGCGCAGGATGCTTGCCGATCCTCGCGCCGGGACGCTGGCGACCAACTTTGCCGGCCAATGGCTTGAGCTGCGCAAGCTGGACGAGTCAATCCCCTACCAGCGGACGTTTCCCAACTTCGACGACAACCTCCGCCAGGCGTTTCGGCGAGAGACGGAACTCCTTGTCGAGACGGTCCTCCGCCAGGACCGCCCACTCAGCGAGCTACTGACGGCAGACTACACGTTCGTGAACGAGCGCCTCGCCCGTCACTACCGGATGGACGGCGTGTATGGCGACCGGTTCCGACGCGTGAGCGTAGACAGTCCGCGACAGGGACTTCTGGGTCATGGAAGTGTCCTGACCGTCACGTCATACCCCAATCGAACATCGCCGGTCTTGAGGGGGGTCTGGATCCTGACGAACCTGCTTGGCACCCCGCCGCCTGAGCCTCCGCCGGACGTGCCGGACTTACCGGAGAGAAGCAGCGGCGGGAAGGTGCTTTCGATGCGCGACCGCATGGCGCAGCATCGAGACAGTCCGGTGTGTTCGGCATGTCACACGCTGATGGATCCGTTGGGCTTGTCGTTGGAGAACTTTGACGCGGTGGGTGCAGGGCGAGCGCGGAGCGCGTCGGGCGAACCGATCGATGCGTCAGGCTCACTCCCGGGTGTCGCGGATTTTGAAGGCGTGGACGGACTGCGGAGTGTGTTGGTGAATCGGCTCGACGCGTTCTATACCAACGTCACCGAACGTATGCTGACCTACGCGTTAGGACGTGGCGTCGGTGCCGGGGACATGCCGGCGGTTCGTGGGATTCTGCGCGAGGCGGCCAAGACCAACTATCAGGCTCAATCGCTCATTCTGGCCATTGTGAGAAGTTTACCGTTTCAGATGAAGCGAGCAGTGTCCTATGAACCGCTGACAGCGGTTGGAGCACCGTAGGACTGCCGGTCGCACCCGTGGTCAACCGATTGACGCGCAGCCACCGGCGCTGTAGCATCCCCTTGGGAGGGTTTAGGAGCTCATGATCATCACCAAAATGTCACTGCCCCGTCGGACCTTTCTACGCGGGGTTGGGGCAACCTTGGCACTCCCGCTGCTGGATGCGATGGTGCCGGCCTTGACCGCGTCCTCGAAGACGGCCGCGAACCCGGTCAAGCGTCTCGGCTTCGTCTATTTTCCGAACGGCGCGAATATGCCGGCTTGGACGCCGCCCACGACCGGGAAGGCGTTTGAGTTCTCCCAGACCTTGTCTCCGCTCGCGCCGTTACGCGATCACGTCACGGTGCTCAGCGGCTTGGACCAGCTGACCGCAGATGGACGGGGCGACGGCGGGGGCGACCATCCCCGATCCCCCGCCGCGTGGCTGAGCGCGGTGCACCCCAAGCGACGCGAAGGCGCCGATGTGGAATCGGGGCAAACCCTGGATCAGTTCGTCGCTGGAGAAGTTGGGACAGACACCCCGCTCTCATCGCTGGAGGTGGCCCTCGAACCAGGCGATCTGGCCGGGCGCTGCGGGGCCAACGGGTACAGCTGTATCTACAGCAGTACCATCTCTTGGCGTACGCCCACGGCACCGCTGCCGATGGAGATCAACCCTCGGTATGTGTTTGAACGAATGTTTGGCGAGGGAGCGGATAAGGGAGAGCGACTGGCCATCGTCCGCCAGAATCGGAGCCTACTCGACTCGGTGATGCAAGATTTGAACGGCCTACGGAAGAAGGTTGGCGCCTCCGATGACCGACGAGTCAACGAATACCTCGACTCGATACGGGACGTGGAACGTCGTATTCAGCGGTCGGAGCAGCAGAGCGTGACGAACCTAGACATACCGGAGCGACCGGCCGGCATCCCCGACACATTCGAGGAACACTGCAGGACGATGTATGAGCTGCAGTTGCTTGCATTCCAGGCGGACATCACCCGGGTGACAACGTTCATGCTCGGCCGCGAGGTCAGCCAACGAACCTTCCCCCTCCTCGGCGTGCCCGATGCGCACCACGCTATCTCACATCACCAGGATGACCCCGAGAAGCAGGCCAAGATCGCCAAGATCGATCAGCACTTCGTCGGTCTGTTTGCCGAGTATTTGGAGAAGCTTCGCACCACCCCCGATGGGGATGGGACCCTGCTCGACCATTCGATGATTCTCTACGGCGCTTGCATCAGCGAGGCGCAACGACATCTCCACTCGGATCTGCCTCTCGTGTTGGCCGGCAACGGTGCCGGCCAGCTAGAAGGCGACCGCCATTTTCGGTTCGACGACGTCCCGATGGGCAATCTCCTCGTCAGCCTGGCCGGGAAGATGGGTGTGCCCGTCGAGAGATTTGGCGAGAGCACCGGACAACTCGAGGAGTTATCCGGAGTCTAGCCGCCCGTCACGCAGCGGTCGTCTCCGGGGATATCCGGCCGCCGCGAGCAACACGACGGACTGGAAAATACACACAGCTCACGCCCCCCGGAGGGACCGATCTACCGGCTCTGGATCCCTGGCTCAACTCCCACGCGTGATGAGCGGGCGGAAGAAGCCGTCCGTATGTTTTGGGTGACTGGTCGGCCACCGATATCGACCGAATACAGGCCTCGGCCGGCCAATCCGCGCGATTGGCTTCGGCGAGACGCGCCAGTGACGTGGTGTCCGAGATCAGGAAAGGCGTCATGGACCTGATTCCGTGAGGTCGCCCCGAGCCTCTCCCCCTTACGTGAGCTCCTGACCAAAACCTGCGTTACGTTTCTCTAAGACAGGCCAGTAGTGCACCACGAGCCAGCGCGCAGCATGTGCATCGGGTCGACGTGTGTGGCCGGCCACGCCGGACGACAAGGAGACCTACCCGTGGAAATCGAGATTACAGAAATCAACTACGCAGATTCGATTCATGCCGAAGGACTCGTCGAGGTAATCAACTCTTATGCATCCGACCCCGTGGGTGGCGCGAAACCGCTTACCGCCGAGGTGCGGGCGCGTCTTGTGCCGGCTCTTCGGGACCAACCTCATTCACTTGTCTTGTTGGCCTTGGATGGCGGGCGGCCGGTCGGCGTCGCGGTCTGTTTCTTCGGGTTGTCGACGTTTCTGGCTCGCCCGCTTCTGAACATCCACGACCTCGCGGTCGTGCCGGCGAACCGCGGACAAGGCATTGGTCGCGCGCTCCTGAAGACCGCTGAACGTCGAGCCCTCCAGCGCGGGTGTTGCAAGCTCACGCTGGAGGTCCAGGAGGACAACACGCGGGCACGTAACCTCTACGGGCGGTTCGGGTTCACAGACTTCCTGGTTGGCAATTCGGCCCCCACCCGTTTTCTCGCCAAGAAGCTCTCCACGACCGATGTCAGTGATCCGACTGGCTGACGAGAAAGGCCGTCTGGGGCTCATAGCCGGATGTTCAGAACACCCCCGGGACCGGATTTTCACCGGGTGATACCGCGAACCGGCGAGGCGTTTCTGGAGGCCCAACGCGTACTCTCGCGAACCACGCGCGATCTGGCCCTCCCTTATCCGAGAGGGGGCATGTTTATCATCGCGCACCCGATCACGAGAGACATCGAGTCCAACCGGCGGAATCGGGCCGCATGTTCCCCGCCTCGTGGCCGTGGCCGCCGAACATGGATGGTGTGACAGCAGCTCTGACGATTGCAGGTTTTACAAGGAGCATGCTCATGACGGCCGGGGCCTGTTCACGAACATGTGTGCGCGTTCACACATCACGGCATCCCCAATCCAGCTGGGGCGCGGATCAGCAGTCGCCTGATTGACTCCTGACGCAGAAACGGCACATCACCCCGCTCGCCGCGCCTACGTGCCTCGGCTAGACATGCCGGGTACGCGACGGCGTGCGTTTGGTACACTTGCGGCGATCATCCGTGAATTGCTGGGAGCCGTGGTAACACCGGATACGCCGTGGGGAGACAAAGATGAGACGTTCGACCGCGTTGCCAATCGTCGCTGCCGTTCTCGTACACGGGATGGGTGGAGCCATCGCTCTACCTGCCGCCGGTCAATCCAGTCAGACGGCGCGCACCTCCTGGGGCGACCCAGATCTCCAGGGGGTCTGGTCATACGCCACCCTCACGCCGCTGGAACGCTCGTCCGACATGGAAGGACGGGCCTTCTACACCGCGGAGGAAGTGGCGGCCTACACGACGCTGCGCAAGAGTGACCGACCGGACCGCCCCGGCACGGACCCGGGTGGATACAACGCGCATTGGTGGGACGGCGGTTGGGTTCTGCCAGACCATCGCACCTCCCAAATCATCGACCCACCCACTGGGCGCCTCCCACTGAACCCTGAAGGGCAAGCACGAGTCGCGGCGCGCGTCGCGGCCCGAAGTCTGCACCCCGCCGACTCGTGGCGTGACCGGACCAATTGGGATCGCTGCCTCACCTATCACGGCGTTCCACCGGTCGGTACCAACTACAACAACACCTATCACATCCTTCAAACGCCCAACGTTGTAGCCATCCACGTCGAGAATATTCACGACGTTCGGATCATTCCGCTCGACGATCGAGTGCACATCAACGAGGATGTCCGTCAATGGAACGGCGACTCTC
>JAYZGM010000004.1:0-8775 GCA_036336225.1 Acidobacteriota bacterium
GCTCGAGGACGGCTACCGCGTCACCCAGCTCTCCACGAGCGGACAGCATCTGGGCTTCGAGCCGCATCAGCGCCAGGTTCGCCGGTCGACCCTCCTGGGCACGAGCCACCAGTTGAGCCGCATCGTCAAGACGTCCGGCCTCAAGATAGACCTGAACCAGCTGCACCTGAAGTCCAAGATTTGAGGGGACGAGATCGAGGGCGTCACGCAGCGTGGCGGCGGCAAGATCGAACTCGCCGAGACTCTGGTGAGCGACACTCAAACGCTGGAGCAAACTCGCAACCTGCCCGGGCGCCGCGTCGTTCTCTCTTGCGAGACTCACCACCGGTGTCAGCTCGTCGACCAAGGCTCGATACTCGCGTTTGCCACCAAGGGCACGAGACAGCGCGTATGCCCCACGTACGCTATCCGGTTCCAGGTCCAGGACCTGACGAGCCGCCGCTTCGGCCGCATCGTAGTCATCGAGGTCCAACTCGAGATCGGCCAGTGCGTACCAACCGTCGGCATCCTGCGGTCGTATTCGCACGAGTTCCTGGAGCGCCGCGCGCGCTCTCTCAGGTTGCCCCGCATTGACAAGCGCATTTGCCATTTGCCTCCGATACCGGGTGCGTCGAGGGCTATACAGCACAGCGCGCTCATAGGCGGCCGCCGCCTCGTCCCATTCACCACGGGACTCGTGGGCACGAGCCAACATGACCAGTGCGTCGGTGAACTGTGGCTCAACATCGAGGATTTCTGTCAATATCGCGATCGCTTTGTCAGGCTGACGCGTCGAGACATACAGTCGACCGAGGGTGATGTAGAGACCGGCGTCGGGCGCTTGTGGATTCCGTGCACGCTCGAGATGCGTGACGGCGCGATCTATATCATCGGGCGACGGTGCGTCACGCGAGCCAGCCCGGGCCGCATACACAAGGCCGAGAATACGATGGGCATCGTTGTCATCCGGGTCTCGCTCCAGCGCCGTGTTTCCCGCGCGAATCGCCTCGTCCGCTTGATTCTGTCTGGCATACAGAGCGGCCAGCTCCGACCAGATACCGGATGCCCCCGGGTCGAGCTCGGCTGCCTGTTCGTAGGCGTCGACCGCACCATCAATATCACCGCCTCCCTCAAGGGAACGACCCAGAATGAAAGCGTGATAGGCGGCCGCCCGGTCTTGAAAACTGGGGTCTTGGGACGTCGCGGACTGAGCAGGGGCCGTTGAAGCCGTTGTCAGCACGCCGACCACGAAAAGAGCGCTGCAGGGTAACCGCATAAGGCCGAATTGTTCCACACGAGCGCACCCCGGACAACCCGTACGATGGGGCTTCGTGAAAAAACCGATGTGACCGAGTCTGGTATAGTCTGACGTTCGAATCGCTTCTCAGCGCGACATGTTGACGGTGAGAGTCACGGTGTTCCGGGGACGCGTCATATATATGTTGTGAAGACCACGACCCCGGGGTGATACGGAGTTGCACCACCGGCTCCAAGGAGAACAGTCGTATGGGCGTGGACGCCGAGTTGTTGGAGATTCTTGCGTGTCCGAATTGCAGAACCCCAGTGATTCTGGTGCACGACGACACGGGCCTCAAATGCGACACGTGTCACCGCGTGTATCCGATCAAAGACGACATCCCCGTCATGCTCATCGACGAGGCAACCATCGAGGAGTAAGCGAGCTTGTGCTAGAGGCCGTGGTGAAAGCCCACGTAGCACCGAGACCGGCGGTGTGCCAGACTGGCAAGGTGTGACGAAGGAGCAAATTGGACATTTGTGACCGAGGAACAACGCTGTTCAGACGGGATACCGCGCCACTCGAATACAGCGGGACTCTTGCCACGGGCTCCTAGCGAAGATCCCTCGGTTATGCGCGCGCTCGCGAACCACTCGCCCACCGAATCCAAGCTCGATATCGCCACCCATTTGGCCCTACTGGGATTTGTGGGCGCGCTCCAGGTCTCCATCGCCGCGGCCGGCATTCTGCTGACCGTGACCCTAGGGTTGTGGGTCACGGGTCTGATCACGACGCGCGAGCGCCCCACCGCCCCGCCGTTTTTTCTTGCTCTCTTGGCGTATGCCGGTGCGACGCTCGTGTCGGTCGCCTTCTCACTCGATTGGCGGGTCAGTCTCGTCGACGCACGAGAGGTCGTATTGTTCCTGGTCGTACCGCTGGTCTATCGGCTCGCTCGAGGCCAACGCGCCGACACGGTGGCCTCGGTGATTGTGACGGTGGGGGGCGTCATGGCGGTGATTGGCGTCGTGCAATACGGCATCCTGGAATATGACAACCTGGGACGGCGACCGATGGGAACCATGGGTCACTATATGACCTACTCTGGGCTCCTGGTCCTCGCCCTGTCGCTGGCCGGCGCCCGCGTGCTCTTCGACCGCAAGCACCGGGTATGGTCGGCGCTGGTGATGCCGGCGCTGCTGGTCGCGTTAATCGCAACGCAAACCCGCAGCTACATGGTTGGCGCCGGAGCCGCGATCGGTCTCTTGTGCGTCCTCAAGGATATGCGTCTCTTGGCGGTGGGCCCCGTCCTCCTAGCGCTGGTACTGGCCCTGGCCCCGCCCCAGATCACGGCGCGGATCTATTCGACCTTCGACATGCAGGATCCGACCGTCCGTGATCGGTTCGCGATGGGGCGGACCGGTGTCCGAATCATGCAAGACCACGCATGGACCGGGGTGGGACCGGATATGGTGCAGGAGGTGTACCCCGCGTATCGGGACGCAGAGGCCGTCGAGGCAGTCAATCCACATCTCCACAACGTGCCGATACAAATCGGAGCCGAACGGGGGCTTCCGGCACTCGTAATCTGGATCAGCTTCGTGGTGTGGGCGATCCGCGATTTGATCCCTCGGCTCAAAGAGCCTTCCACCCGCCCGCTCGCCGCAGCCGGGCTGGCGGCCATGGTTGCGATGCTGACGGGAGGGGCGTTCGAATACAACTTCGGTGATTCAGAGTTCCTGATGCTCCTTCTGGTCTTGCTCACCCTGCCCCACGCCGCCGGCTTCAGGACACCGCACCCGGATGACGCTCACGCGTAGCGTCGTGTCAACGCAATGTGCTACATAACTCCTGGCCACGGCCATCCCGCCTGGCGGCGCTGATCCTCGGTCGATAATGCCTAAGTTTGGTCCCTCGTCGCGTCTTGCCGGTCGGGCGCCGCGCATCAGGAATTGTGTGCACCAAACCACGTGTACGGGACGCTAGTGTCGAAAATGGCGGCGCCCGGTAAACACCATCGCGATGCCGTGCTCATTCGCCGCCGCAACCACCTCCTCGTCACGGACTGAACCGCCCGGTTGGGCCACGGCCGTCGCGCCGGCGGACGCGATCGCATCGAGACCATCACGAAACGGGAAAAACGCGTCTGACGCTGCAGCCGTACCCGTAAGGTCCTGACCGGCCTTCATCGTGGCCACCTTGACCGCATCGACTCGACTCATCTGCCCGGCCCCGATCGCCACGAGTCGATCCGGCTCCGCAAACACCACGGCATTCGATTTGACATGCGCGGTCACTCGCCAAGCAAGCCGCAAGGCGACCCACTCCTCGTCACTCGGTTGTCTGGTCGTCACGACACGACACTGGGTCTCGTCAGGTCCCCACGGGGTGACCGCTTCAGTCACACGGTCGTAGTCTTGTACCAGAATCGCGCCGAGAATTGACCGCATCTCACGGGTCATCCGCGAATCGTCGCCGGATGACCGACAATCCGCGAGCACGAGTCGAAGGTTCTTTTTTGTGGCCAGCACCGTGCGGGCGTCCTCGTCTGCGTCTGGCGCCACCACGGCCTCAATAAATGTCGAGGTGATGGCGTTCGCGGTGTCCCGATCAACGGGTCGATTGAGCCCTACGATGCCGCCGAACGCGGAAAGCGGGTCAACTTCTCGAGCGGTGACATACGCGGCGCTCAAGGTTGGCGCCGTAGCCACGCCACAGGGGTTCATGTGTTTCACCACCACCGCGGCCGGCTCCTCGAACTCCATCATGAGACGTGCCGCGGCGTCGAGATCTAACAGGTTCGTAAATGACAAAGCCTTACCCTGGATGACCTGTGCGCCGCCAAAGCCGACGCCACCGGTGGCATAGAGCGCGGCCGACTGGTGGGGGTTCTCACCGTATCGAAGGGTGCGCCGACGGTTCGCCCTGACCACCAGACTATCTGGCGTCAACTCCTCGGTCGTGGCCGCGCTCCGCGTGAACCCGTCGGCTTCGACCTCGACGGTGGTGAGCGCCGTCGCGATCACGTCGTCGTAGGAACGGGTATGGGCAAACGCTTTACGAGCGAGTCTCAGACGATGCAGCATCGTCGGTCCGTCAGGCCGTTCCAGCTGTTCCATCGTCTCCCGGTAGTCATCCGGGTCGACGACGACAACCACATGACAGAAATTCTTGGCCGCGGCGCGGACAAGGGTCGGCCCCACAATATCGATCTCCTCAATAAGGGACTCGACGGTGGCCTCTGGGTCGGCGGCGACACGGGCAAATGGATACAAATTCGCCACCACCACATCGACCGTCTCGATACCGTGGGTCGCCAGCGACTGCATGTCCCCCGGCTGGTCGCGACGCGCCAAGATGCCCGCGTGGACCGCCGGATGGAGTGTCTTTACTCGGCCATCCATCATTTCGGGAAAGCCGGTCACCGAGGCGACCGGCGTGACGGCAAGACCGGCCTCCGCCAGCACTCGGGCCGTGCCGCCGGTCGACACCAGCTCATACCCACACGCGGTCAACCCCTTGGCAAAATCGACCACGTTTGTCTTGTCTGACACGCTCAATAGCGCTCGCTTCAACGGGTTCTCCTCTCTCAAAACCATGGGTTCGTGGCGGCTCGGAACCACTGCGCAGGCTATCTTGACAACCTTACACGGGGTGGCTAGGATGCCTTTTCTAGCACATGGGGTCCATCCCAAAGGCCGCTTTGGCGGTCTTTTTTTTGTGCACCCGTGGTAGTGGCGGTGGGTTTCGTAAGCCGGGCGACGCGCGACGTCGTCCACATGTAGAAGGAAGCACGATGAGCATCACAGGGAAGGTCAAGTGGTTCAACAATGCCAAAGGGTACGGGTTCATTGAGCGCGAGGGCGGCAGTGACGTCTTTGTGCATTTTTCGGCGATTCAAGGAAACGGTTTTCGCACGCTTGAGGAAGGCCAAGCCGTTGCATTCGAGATCGTAGACGGTCCCAAGGGTCCGCAGGCAGGCAGCGTAACTCGCAGCGAGTAGCCTTCCGACACGCTCCGGCCCGGGCGCGCGCGTCCGGGCCACCCGACGGCTCGCTCTCCCCCGCGTGCCTGCTCACACAAGCCCACCCGTCGCTACCGCCTGTAACCGTCACCTCGCACACCCCTTCCCAGTGGGGCGCCCCCCTGAGTGGGGAAGGCGCACATCGGCGGCCTCTCACCGCCTATTCCGCAGCCCTCGTGTCAGCGGCCCCACCCAACCCTCCTCCCGGGCCCGCTGCTCGCGGTCCCACAATGTCGTGAGTGTCTGGAAGCGTTACTGTAACGTCGTGAACCGGAAACGCCGGGTGAACGTCGGCAATCTCACCCCATCCCACCGACGAAACAGTGTCTCAACCCGTGAACGCAACTCGATCGGCGGTCGAGCCCGTCGCCCCGTGAAAAACAACACGTAGCCAATCTCGAGCTGGCGCATTTCCGTGGCGACGTTTTCTAGATCGGGACCCTCGTCGCCATCCACTTTGGGACCGGAGCGCCGCGAAGCGGGACCGACCCGAGCAGCCATTACCGAATAAGGAACCAGATGAGCGGGAGCCACAGCTCCCGAGCAAACGGGATCGAGCGATCATCGACCAAGACTTCGCATGCATCGAGCGGACCGACAATCTCGAACAGATTTCTCAGCTCGAGTGCTTCGCTCGGGAGAAACGTAGCCCGATGACGGCGTGTGTGCCCCGCCCCCGTGACGCGATACTCGCGGGCCGCCTGGGCCAGCGTCACGGCATCCTCATATCCAGCTCCCTCGAACGCGGGAAATACCAGCGTGACGGAGAACGGACGCTGGGAGACGTCCCCAAGCAGGATCTGTCGAAGGTCCGGGTCGAGGACGG
Source organism: Acidobacteriota bacterium (assembly GCA_036336225.1). Classification (GTDB taxonomy): domain Bacteria; phylum Acidobacteriota; class Vicinamibacteria; order Vicinamibacterales; family UBA8438; genus JAJEEA01. The sequence continues at coordinate 6,064 of JAYZGM010000004.1, forward strand.
CAAGCTCCTCGTCGGTCGGGTCCTCCGAGATATCGACATACGGCCAGAATCGGTCGGATGGTCGGTACTCCGGAGTTCCAGAACGCGACGATGACGGATCGGTGGATGGGCTGGACGCCTTGCTCATCGGTTCGTGAGGCTCGTGATGGTATCCTGAAGCCCCGCGACGCGGCAACCGTGGAGAGACGCTGTCACCAACCGTTTGGTGCTGGTCTTTCGCACCCTGCCCCCAAATGACCACGCCCCGCATCCTGCCGTCGATTGAACGGCTCCGGCAAAGACCCGCAGTCCGGGGTCTCGAAACAGACTACGGCCGCGACGCAGTCCTCGCAGTCTTACGCACGGTTGTATCAGATCTGCGTAAGGAACTGCATGGTACGACGTCGCCCCGTATCACCACCAGCGAAGCGGCCATCGAGACGATCGAAGCGCGGACGGCCGCGCATCTCACCGCCGATTTCACCCCCTCGCTTCGGGAAGTCATCAACGCCACTGGTGTGATCGTGCACACGAACCTCGGTCGCGCCCCCCTGTCGGCGGCGGCCGCCGCGCGGGTCGCTGAAGTGGCGACCGGGTATACCCACCTGGGATATGTCATCACAGCGGGCGCACGGGGGGCCCGGCATGTTCACGCCGAGCGGCTACTGACCCGGCTGACCGGCGCCCAGGCGGCGATCGTGGTCAACAACAACGCGGCGGCGGTGCTGTTAAGTCTCGCCGCGCTCGCACAGGGACAAGAAGTGCTCGTGTCGCGAGGAGAACTGGTGGAGATTGGTGGGGGCTTCCGAATTCCGGACATCATGCGCCAGTCCGGGGCCCGCCTCCGGGAGGTCGGCACGACCAACAAAACCCGGATCGCGGACTTTGCCGCGGCCGTCGGTGCACACACGGGCCTGATTTTGAGGGTGCACCCGTCCAACTTTCGGATCCAGGGATTCACAGAACAGCCACGCCTTCCCGAGCTCGTAGCACTCGGTCGACGGTTCTCGATCCCCGTGCTAGAGGATCTGGGTAGCGGCAATCTGTCTGAGAACCAACCCATTGGTGGCGTGATCGAGCCATCGGTGATCGCGAGCGTAAAAGCCGGGATCAACGCCTGCTGCTTCAGCGGGGACAAGCTCTTCGGTGGGCCACAGTCCGGAATCGTCGTCGGTGAGGAGACCACGATAACCCGTCTGCGGACGCACCCGCTCATGCGGGCGCTCCGGGTGGACAAATTGACCTATGCGGCGCTCGACATGACGCTGCTGGAGTACGCCCGAGGCCGGTCGCGCACCAACGTGCCGGTAGTGCGGATGTTGAATACGCCGCTTGAGACGCTCGACCGTCGGGCCCGTCGGCTCGCCGAGCGGCTGGCTGATCACTCGCTGTTTGGTGTGGAAGTGATTGACGGTGTCTCCACCGTCGGTGGCGGAGGCGCGCCCGAATCGGCGCTCCCGACTCGCCTCACACGGCTCAGGCCCCGGCGTGGCTCCGCCAGCCGGCTCGAAAGCCGACTCCGCACGCTCCGACCGGCGATTGTGGCTCGCATCGAGGCCGACAGCGTCGTGCTCGACCTGCGCACGGTCCCCTCGGACGATGACGACCGACTCACCGCCGCCCTGATTCGTCTTGGTCAATCCGCATCGTCGTGAGTGGCCCCATTCCACTGATCTGCACGGTGACCGGTTCGTCACGAGCTTCGTCATAGTGGATGCCGTTGGCTGGCTGATACAGAAAGCTACCCGCTTTTATCGGCGTCATATTCTCGACGTCGTACGTGGCAGCCTCGGAGCCTCTAGCGACCCACCAGGTCCCGGCGATGACGGTGATATATCGATCCTGATCGTGAAAGTGCGGTCGGGTGCCCGTATCTTGAGCAAATGTAATTCGCATGACGTATCGACCGGGTTGACTCGGATCCCCGACAATCCGCACCGCCCGGCTCCCGTCGGGTGGCACAAGATCCTCCGGTTGCGCGGTGATGAATCCTTCCGCGTCTGGAGTAATGGTCTGACCAGACGTCAGAGGCGCCATCACAGAGACAAGGAGCCCAGCAACAACCCCCCAACGCAACCGGTTGAAATATCTCACGATGACCTCCTCGAACACGTCAGTTGAGAGTGCTCTACGTATCGGCGACCACACGAGTTAGCGCCGCGGCCCCGATGGCCGCGTGCGTCGTATCAGTCCCCCAGACCTCGTCGAGCAACGTCGCCCCGAACAATACCGCCCAGCCGCGGGCCCGCGCCAGCTCGGTTGTGGTCGCGCCACATCACGCAAGCATGTCCGCCCGGGCGCCCGACTCCGTAAACACCACCCACGCCGACGCCAGATCGACCGCGACGTCACCCGCCGTCACGTCCCCTCAGTCGAAGACCCCAGTGATGGCCCCGAGATTGCGCGGATGCAGATCTGCGTGTACCCAACACGTTCGCCCCGAACAACGACCACTCAGTCCGTCCCACCACACCAGAAGAATCGAATCCCGCGCCAAGGAGAGAGACTTGAGGGGGTTCCGATCCGGATCAGCGCGGGTGCCGCGAACTCACACCGGGATGCGAGCTGCGGAAGCCACCGTTGCTCGTGACCAAGCCGCTCGACCACCGCGTGTCGACGCGGCAACCTGACACTGAAATGTGGGCCAAGACGATAGATGACGTTAGCCCACCCGGCACCGACCGCGGTCAACGGCCGTGTCGTCAGATCGGGATACTGGTCGGTCAAGAGGGC
>JAYZGM010000005.1:0-6587 GCA_036336225.1 Acidobacteriota bacterium
ATTCCTGACTCCGAGCGAATCGTCGTCCTCAACCACACAGCGCCGGGTTTGATGCGGCTCGCCGAACTGCCGATTTCGGAACGTCTTGGCCAGTATTACGCGGAGGAGAGTCGCACGCTCGAGCACGTCACGCTGTTCGGAAACGGCCAGGTCAGCTTTACGGGTCCCGACAACCCCGAACGGGTCGAAGGGGCGCAGATCTCGCATCAGTTTTTCCCTCTCGTCCGCACCCGACCGCAACTCGGACGTGGTTTTATCGAGGAGGATGAGCTCAGCAACGCCCCACCAGTGGTGGTGCTGAGTGATGGATTGTGGCATCGACGGTTCGGGGGGGATCCGACGGTGGTAGGTCGTCGTGTCGATATCGATGGCGCGCCGACCGAAATCATTGGGGTGATGCCCCCTGGCTTCTCCTTCGTTATTCCGGACACACAGCTCTGGCAAGCGATCCATCGAACACCGGACGGCGGACCATTGGGCAATTTCGGGTTGCTCGGGCTGGCTCGGGTCGCCGATGGACACACGATCGGACACGCTCGGGCCGAGCTCACCGGCCTGACAGCCACTCTTGTCGAGCGGTTTCCAGACGAAGGCACCGCGGCGGTTCTGGTCAACGCGGGGTTCGCCCCGATCGTCGAGCGCGCCCGAGACTTCATGGTGGGTGACACCCAGGCCACACTGTGGCTCCTGCTCGGCACCGTGGGATTCCTCCTGCTTATCGCCTGCGCCAACGTGGCAAATCTGTTCCTCGCGAGATCCGAGGCTCGTCATCGTGAGCTAGCCATCCGCATCGCCCTCGGCGAGGGCCGGCCCCAGGTGGTCGGCTCGATGTTGCTTGAGAGTGTGTGCTTGGGTCTGATGGGCGGACTGGTGGCCGTCCCGATTTCGCTTGTCGCGGTTCGGATGCTCGTACGGTTTGGCCCACCGGAGCTGCCGCGCCTCGCAGAGATCTCCGTCGACACGAACGTGCTCCTGTTTGGCGCCGGGTTGTCGGTACTGGCTGGAGTTCTCTTCGGGGTGATGCCGGCACTGCGGGCCGCCGCCATCCCCCCAGCCGCAAGTCTCACCGAGGGGGCACGCGGCGCCAGCGCAGCCCGAGGACATCACCTGATCCGACGCGTGCTCGTCGTCGCTCAGCTCGCCTTGGCCCTCACCCTCCTGGTCGGGTCCGGACTCGCGACCAGGTCGTTCCAGCGACTGATGGTGGTTGACCCGGGATTTGACCCGTCAGGCGTCCTGACGTTTCGATTGGCGCTGCCCGAACAGCGATACACGGCCGCCGCCCGACTCAGTTTCCATCGGGCGTTGCTCGAGCGGCTCCAGGCACTTCCTGGAGCCAGCCAGGTAGCGACGGTGAGCTCCGTGCCACTCAGCGGGTCGTTGAACGGGTCGGGGGCCGCCATCGAGGGACAGCCTCGCGAGGATGGCGACGTGCCCCCGGTGCTTATGACCAAACGGTTGTCGCCCGGCTATTTCGCAGCTATGCGAATTGAGCGCCTCGAGGGTCGCGACTTTGAGCGACTGGATAACGACCGAGGCACACCCGTGGCGATCGTCACCCGCTCGGTGGCGAGAGGCTATTGGCCGGGTGAGAGCGCGATCGGGAAAGGAATCCGCCAAGGCCCGCCCCCCGGCAAGGGCGAGGAGTGGTTCCGGATCGTCGGTGTCGTCGACGATGTCCACGAAACTGCACTCCATCAAGAGCCGCCCGAGCTCGTCTACTATCCACTTGCGGTCGATCGGGGCGACGATCTGGACGTGCCCACCGGCATGACCTTTGTCCTGCGAGGGGCGGACACCAACAACTTCCTGACACCGGCGCGGGGCGCCGTACGAGCACTTGATCCAACGCTCCCAATTTCGGATCTCCAAACCATGGACTCCCTCCTCGACCGAGCCCGGGTCCAGCGTTCCTTTGTGATGGTTCTGCTGGTCACCGCGTCGGTATTCGCAGTCCTCCTTAGTGCCATCGGTCTCTACGGGGTCATCTCCTACGTCGTGGCGCAGCGGCGTCGCGAAATCGCCATTCGAATGGCAATCGGTGCCCGACTCGCCGACATTCGTCGGCTCGTGCTTGTCGAGGCCGGATGGATGGCCCTGGTCGGTACCGGGCTGGGTATCGGCGTCTCCGTGGCCTTGACCCGCCGGCTCCAGTCGCTGCTCTTCGAAACGAGTCCGCTCGACCCTGTCGTCTTCCTTGGCGTCTCGCTGTTGTTGGCAACGATCTGTCTGGTCGCTAGCTGGATCCCAGCCCGCCGAGCGGCCTCGGTGGAACCTGTACACGCGCTACGGGCCGAGTAAGGGCACTCCCTCACTGGGCCATGACACGCGCGGCGCGAAACAGCATGTCGGCCGATTGGAGAATCTTGGCTCGCAATCGGGCTGGATAGGCTGGAGCGAGTCCACTGAGAAAGTTACGCACCGTGGCAGCCGCCTCCGGGGATTGGTGTCCGCCGAGGGTGGCCCCCAGCCAGCCGGCCGGGAAAAAAATGTCCCCCGTGCGCTGGATGTCCTCGAGTATCTCGAGACTGGGAAGGATGAACCGCTGCGCGTGTCTGGCCCGTAGCGGGTGATGCAGGTAGCCAAGAGCCGAGAGCACCCACGGCTCGCGCTCCCGGTTGGCGGGATCACCGAGATCGTCAAAAAACTGCTCGCGTATGTTCGGATCCGTTGATAACGCAGACCGAACGAAATTAAACCGCGCCAACCGATCGGGATTCGCGATACGGGTCGCCTGCTCACTGAGAATCTCCCCGGCCGCGGCCACCCCGCGTACGGCGAGCCCCTCTGCAAGCGCAACGTAGTCCGGTTCGGACAACGTTACCCCTGGCACCTCCTCGTCTCCCGCCCAGATACGTCGCAATCGGTCAACACCGTCCTCGGTCAAGGCGATGCCGCGCCACGCGCGAAAATATGCCGCCTTGAGGGTGGGCGCGCGGCTGTTCAGCACACCATCCCAAAGCGTCGACTCCACCCGCGGCGCAACGGCGAGACGTTCGCTCACATCCAAGAAAGACCAGTAGGTGGTTGCGAGATAGCTCAGGAGCCGCTGGACGTTCTGCTCCACGGTCTCAGCGACCAGCCCGCGCAGGAGCAAATTCACCCACTGGGAGGGGTCCACCTCGCCCTCGAGGACTCCCTCCCATAATGTCCCCCACGCGATCCCACGTGTGAGGGCGTCATCGACCTCCGGCAACGATGCCATCAGGAACGCAGAGCTGGCGGGGTCGAGACGAAACCGGCCGTACTCCACTCCCGTGGCATTGGGCAGCACGAAGTCAGCGGCGTCTCGGCCATCGTCGGCGACAATCTCGACCTGGTCACCGACCAGCGAGGCCGGTATCCGGGTCGCGTTGCCTCCATCGACAATTAACAGCTCAAGTGCCTGGGGCCAGCGCCGCGCACGACCAGCCGGGTCGGACTGCGAGACGAGTAGCCGGAGCGTGGTTGCGTCATCGACACGTTCCACGACCACGTCAGGTCGACCCGGTTCATCCACCCACATCTCGCTCCACGCCCGGAGGTCCGTCTCGGACCGACGGTCGAGGATGTCAACGAGATCGAGCCACGTCGCGTTCCCATATGCAAACGTCTCCAGGTATTCACGCAACCCATCCCGGAACGCGTCTTCGCCGGTCATACGTTCAAGCTGACGCATGACAATCGGTGCCTTCTGGTAAATGATCGGTCCGTAGAGCGCCCCCGCCTCTCTCAGGTTTTCGAGGGGCTGGCGGATCGGGTTCGCCCCGGCCGTACGGTCGATGCCGTAGGCCGGCCCGTGATGGGCAAGGAAGAAACGAAGGTCGTGGTTCACGTCTGGAAACGACGGGTGGACGATCTTGGCCGCCATGAAGTTGGCGAAGACCTCCTTTGTCCACACATCGTCGAACCAGTTCATCGTCACCAAGTCACCGAACCACATGTGCGCGGTTTCGTGCGCAATGAGACTGGCTCGACCAAGCTGTGCCGCCTGGGTGACCGATTCGTCGAGCAGAAGACTCGCTTCCCGATAGAAGATCGAGCCGGGGTGTTCCATCCCGCCATACTGAAACGGTGGAATCAGCACGAAGTCGAACTTGCCAAACGGATAGGTAATCTGGGTGTAGTCCTCGAGCCAATCGAGCGCAACGGCGTGCAGGTCGAAGATGACGTCGCGGTTACGCGCCACCTTGTCGGCATCGGTCTCTCGGTGGAACATCCGGAACACTCGCCCGTCTCGCTCAGCCTCCTCGATCTGGAAGACACCGACGGCGAAGGCGAACAGATACGTGGGAATGGGCTGAGTCTCTCGAAAGACGTATCGATCGGCGCCACCCACTACCAGGTCGGGCTCGTCGGTGACCGTGCCGTTGGTGACGGCCACCCACCCATCGGGCACGGTCAACTCGAGCGAGAACCGGGCCTTGAGGTTGGGTTGATCAAACAGCGGCAGCGAGAAGTGCGCGCGATCCGGTACGAATAACGTATAGAGAAATTCCTCGTTTCGATTGAGCGCGTCGTCGCCGGCTATGAACACCACCTCAACGCGATTGGTCGACCCCGCACGCAGGCTGTCGACAGGCAAGACGATATGGTCGAAGGACGTTGACCATGCCACGACACGTCCGTTGACGTGCACACTGTGAACACGCTCGGCCGGGTCCTTGAAATCTAGGACCACGTCGTGCCGGAACGGGTCGTCCCACACGAAGCTCACCTCTACCGCCCCGTCTACTGGCGTCTCGAGACCGCGCGGGACGGTGAGTCGATACTGATACTGAAGGTCGGAGATGGTGGCGGCCCGCTGCTCGGCCAACGCCCACGACACGCCTTCTTCCATCTCGAGCACCGGTCTCACCGTTTGTCCGTATCCAGACGATGCGAGCCATAGGGTTGCCCCGCTCGACACCAACCACCGTCGACGACAAACCGGATTGAGTAGTCTCATCGGCAGAGAGCCGCCTCCCCCAGCGCCTTCGGAGTCACAGGTCGACACCTAGCATCGGTTCCTGTGTCTTATCGGCCTCAATTCGAGCGGCCGCGTGTGGACAAGCGCTATGAGCCTATTCATCCACTGCGCAATCCCCAACATAGTGCTCCGGTCTCGACGTGAAGCCGACGAGCTGGGTGTCGGTGTACTCATGCCGGGTGTGCACGGCCATCAACCGTCCCTCCGTCGTCGGCCGATCGATGACTGTCGTTGTATAGAGCGGTCCTACCGTGAACATTTGCACGAGATGCAAATAGTCGCCGGTTTGACGGACGATGATCTGTGAGGCGCCGTAGGGTCCGACGATCTCCGCAGTCGCGCCGTCGGTGTCGATATCCTCGAAACGGATCAACAAGCTCGAAGGTTCGATGCTGGCCTCCGCGTCACCGTCGGCCCACCCGGCGGTGGAAATGACAGAAAAGGCACAGTCAAGACTCGTGGTATTGGCGAGATCGCCCTGGGCGGATGCGACGCCGGCCGCCATGAGCGATCCCGCGAACAGCCCACCACACATCCTCATCACTGGCCTCGACACGATACGTAACATAGGTCCTCCCGTTGGGGTACACTCCTTGGGCATTCTATGAGAATCTCGATCCTCACGCTGCTATTCACCTCTGTCGCGGTGCTCGCCGGACAGTCGGGCAACGACTCGCTTCTCCAGGAACAACTCGATCAGCTCTTCCCAGACGCGAAGACGTTCTCGCCCAAAGAGGGCGCCCCGCCACACTTCAAGGCGCTGGACGGGGACGGCGAGGTCATCGGCTACGCCTTCTGGACCACCGAGCTTGAGCCGTTGGAGCGTGGCTACGACGGCCCGATTCAAGCGCTGGTCGGAATCGATCTGACCGCGAGATTGACCGGTATCATCGTGACCCGTCATCATGAACCGTATGGGTATTTTTCGGTAGATACGCCGGATTACTCCGGGCAGTTCCTGCGTAAGAGCATACGGGACCGTTTTCGGGTGGGTGCTGACATCGACGCGGTCGCCACGGCCACGATCACCATGCGCAGTGCCACACGGGCTATCCGCAACGGCGCACGTCGGATCGCGCGGTCGTTTCTTGACCCGAGCGCCGCGAAATGACCGACCGTCGACACCGACCAGTGCCCGAGATGGGGAACTCGTTGTGCGCATACTCGGCGCCACGAGCGAACACATTGGACCTTTGCGACCGAGGTGCAACGCCGTCAGGCATGATGCCCCGCCGGGAACTTGTGCAATGAATTACCCAAACCGGACGCTCACGTGGGAGGTCGGTGGCGATGTCGTAGCGACGGCACCGCGATTCATAGGATGGCTCTCACTACTCGTCGTCTTGCTATCGTGGACGGGAACGATCGGGGTATTGGCTCAGCCCTCCGAAGAGCAGGTGCCGTCTTCTCCAGACGTGGCGAACTCCCCCGAGCCGGCGGATGACGGGTGGAACTTCGAGGATGATGACACTGAAGACGACCCCTGGGCGTTCGACGAGGACGAGGAGACCGTCGAGACCTGGGGCGTGCTGCTGGTCGACCAGGCCGCCGACCTGACCTTCTTCACCGTCTTTGCGACATTGACCCTGGTGGGGTTCTTCCGCAAAAGTGTCTGGCTGAAATATGTCACACTTTCGGT
>JAYZGM010000006.1:0-5515 GCA_036336225.1 Acidobacteriota bacterium
GATTTTGGGCGGTATCGGCACGGGAACGTATGAACAAATAGGTAGTGAAGCCAAATTTAAGATATCGATGAACCTGGACGTGTCCGACGGCTCGAAGCTTCGGAGTGAGGGCGTGGTCGACCATCCCTCGCGAAGCTACACGGGACAGCTCTACGAAGCTTAGCCGGCAGGTCACCGCGTGCGGGTGTGTTGCCCGCATCGTGCCCGTCTCGTTTCTGGTGCGGGTCGGGCGTTACGTGTTTGTCCGCCTATACCCAGGTCGTCTGTAGCCGGTGTCGGTCATGCGGGAGGAACGATGAGAGTGCGAACGGTAACGACGTCGTTGTGTGTGGTTGCGGGGCTCTTCGTGTGTGCAGCGCCGGGCGCTGCACAGTGTCGCCCGGATGGTGATGTTGAGTTTGTGTGTGGACCGGTCAGTCCTGAAGATTTGCTCGCGGTGCCAGACTCGCCGTGGATCATTGCCGCAGGGATGGAGGACGACGGATACCTCTACGCGGTTGACACGCGCGACTTGACGAACACGGTGCTGTTTCCCACCGCGACCTTCGGGTCGCGTCCCGACGAGGCATTCAGCGACTGTAGCGGACCGTTAGTGGGAGGGTTCCGACCTCACGGTATCAGCCTCAGGCCGGGGCGCGGCGGTCGACATACGCTCTACGTGGTTCGGCACGGTGCGCGTGAAGCGATTGAGGTCTTCGCGGTGAACGCCCGTGGCGGAACCCCCACGCTGACCTGGCAGGGGTGCGCGGTGGCTCCCGATGGCGTGACCTTCAACTCGGTCACGGCATTGCCTGGACGGGGCTTTATTGCAACGCATTTCAATCGTCCGGTTGGCGAGCTCTGGGAATGGCAACCTGAGACAGGGTGGGCCGCAGTGCCCGGTAGCGAGACCAACGGACCGAACGGGATCGTGTCGTCGCCAGACGGACGCTGGTTGTATGTTGGCGGGTGGGGCACGCGTTCGTTGATTCGGGTCTCGAGGGGACAGGCCTCGGTGCAGAGCGACAGCGTCGAAGTTGGGTTCCACATCGACAACGTGCGCTGGGCACCCGATGGTTCACTGTTGGTCGCAGGTCATGTGGGGGAGACCGACGAGTCGATTTTTCAATGTCTCGGGCAGCAGCAATGCAGCGGCGTGACCTCGCGCGTGGCGAGAGTAGACCCGGAGCAACTTACCGTCGAGGAGATTGTGCGTTATCCCTCTAACGAGAATTTCATTCTTGGGACGGTCGGGTTACAGGTCGGCGACGAAATCTGGCTGGGGGGTATTGCCGGGTCGGATCGGATTGCCAGGTTCCCGGTCCGGTAGGGGTGGAGATGCATCCGCAACGTCGCACGTTGGTTATTGCAATCGCAGTTCTGGCACTGGGGTTCAACCCACTCGTCGGGAGCGCTCAATCTCCGGACGACTTCGTTCCAGTCACGGACGCGATGTTGCAGGACCCTGACCCGGCGCATTGGCTCATGTGGCGCCGCACACTTGATGGTTGGGGCTACAGCCCGTTAGAACAGATCACTCGAGACAATGTTGACGAGTTACGTTTGGTCTGGTCACGGGGCCTCACGGAGGGTCGTCAACAGGGAACCCCGTTGGTGTATGACGGGGTTATGTACATGCCGAATCCAAGCGATGTCATTCAGGCGATCGATGCGGTAACGGGCGACCTCGTCTGGGAGCATCGGCGGGAGGTGCCCGAGGACATCGAAGATTACATGTTCGACGGCCTGTGGCAGAACAACCGCAACCTTGCGATCTACGGCGAGTTCATCATCGATACCAGCGTCGATGATCATGTCTTTGCGCTTGATGCGGTCACGGGCCGCCTGGCGTGGGAGACGGAGATTCTCGACTACACGGTCAATCCCGCCATGCAGAGCTCGGGGCCGATTGTCGTGAACGGCAAGGTCATCTCTGGGCGGAGTTGCATGCCGGTTGCGGGACCGGAGGCGTGCGTGATCACCGCCCACGACGCGCGGACCGGTGCGGAGCTGTGGCGTCGTCGTACCATTCCTGGGCCTGGCGAGCCTGGTGACGAGACGTGGGGTGACGTTCCGTTTGAGGACCGGAAACATGTTGGGGCTTGGATGGTGCCGAGCTACGACCCGGAATTCAACCTCATCTACATTGGGACCTCTGTGACGTCGCCGGCGCCGAAGTTTCTGATTGGTGGGGCCGAGAACCAGCATCTCTACCACAATTCGACCCTGGCGCTTGACGCTGATACCGGGGAGATCGTCTGGTACTACCAGCACCTGAACGACCACTGGGACCTCGACCATCCCTTTGAACGGCTTCTGGTCGACACCGCCGTGGCTCCGAATCCGTCCGAAGTCAGTTGGATCAACCCGCGGCTGCGACCGGGCGAGGTGCGCAAGGTGGTCACCGGGATTCCAGGGAAGACCGGAGTGGTCTACACGCTCGATCGCGAGACCGGCGAATTCTTATGGGCGACTCCCACCATTACGCAGAACGTGATCACGGCGATCGATGGTGCGACGGGAGCCGTGACGGAAAACTCCGAGCTGGTCTTCACGGGCGCCGGGCAAGAGGTCCTGACCTGTCCGCACGCCACTGGTGGCAAGGATTGGGAGGCCGGTGCCTACAGTCCGCTGACGAACACCATGTATTACCCGCTCCGCAATGTTTGCGCTCAGATGATGGCCGAAGGCCCAGACAGCACGTCGGTCTATGCGCTTGCGTGGCGCGGGCAGATTGCTCCGGGGACAGATCAGGTCGGTACCGTGCAGGCGATTTCGGCGGAGACCGGTGAAATTGTCTGGGTCCACGAGCAGCGGGCCGCGACCATGTCGCTTGTCGCAACCGGTGGCGGACTCGTGTTTGGGGGAGATGTCAACGGGCGGTTCAGGGCCTTGGACCACGAGACGGGGGAAGTGTTGTGGGAGATCAACCTCGGTTCAGCGGTCACCGGGTTCCCGATTACCTACGCGGTGGATGGCCAGCAGTTCGTTGCGGTTAGCACTGGCACCCCGCGGTTCATTAATCTCACCCCCGAGTTGCGCCCGAGCCTGGGCAATAACCTATTCGTGTTTGCCTTGCCAGACTAGAACCCGCTCCCGCTGCGCGACTAGACGTAGACGTCACGGGCACGGCGTCTATGGCAGGTCGTCGGGGTGGGCCTGCGGCTACTGGTAGTCGGCCGCTGCGAGCGACAAGCGAACCACTTCTTCGTCGTTACGGACAACGACGTGTCGGTTGGCGAACGCGGGGTGCGCCCAGAGGACCGCGCGATCGTTGAACCGGCCAGAGATGCCGCCGCGAGTGCGGCTGGTTGGTGTTAACAGTCTCGTGCGGTCGATCTCTTCGTATCCCTCTGGTGTGAAGCGGGCAAGTAGGAGTTCCCCGCTATCGTTCACCACGAAGTAACGGTCGCCGTGACGAATGAAATAGGCGGTGGCCCACCGATCTTGCGCGGTCATCTGGTCGCTCTCCCACACGCGTTCACCGGTCGTGGCGTCCAGGCCTCTGAGCTCACCGTAGCTGCCGATCCCGTACAGGTGGTTACCAACAAGAATCGGCGTGGAGATGATCGAATGCAACGTGTGTGTCCGGTCGGGCAGCTCACTCCGGGCCCCTCCTTGCCAGAGCACACGCGCATCAGGTCGGTCGGGGTTGAGGGCCAGCATCATGGACCCGTTGAAAAACTGACTGACGACAAGATAGCGTCCGTTGCGTACCGGCGTCGCGATTGCCATGCCGCCGGCAATGGCGAACGCTTGCTCCCAATACACCGTGCCGGTCGTGGGGTTGAGCGACGTGATCGCGGTGGCGTGCCAGAGAATCAGCTGTCGTACGCCCCCGGCATTGATCACGATCGGGGCAGAGTACCCCGTCTCGGACGTGTTCTCGAGCGCCCGCCAGACCTCAGCGCCGGTCGACTTATTGAAGGCTACGACCTTGGCGTCGGGATCGCCTCCCACTCCCGCGATCTGTAGGCCCCCCTCGACGCGGGGGGCCTGCGCTGTTCCCTGTACTGGCACCGTCGCCCCATACGTGGTGACCGTATCGACGCGCCAGAGGAGCGTCCCGGTTTCGGTGTCGAAGGAGGACAGCATCCCTGCCGCGCCGAGCACGTACACGCGGTTACCATCGACGGTGGGAACGGCTCGAGGACCGGTGGCGAACTTCACCTGCAGGTTCCGGTAACTCGCTGGCCACGCCTGCTCCCAGAGGAGTGCTCCGGTCTCCTCGTCAAATGCCATCACCCGCTCGTCACCGTCCATCGTGCGCGTGCCGGGTGTTTCCTGGTAGTCGAGTATGAAGACACGCCCGTCGGCGACCGCTGGGCCTGCAAACCCCCCACGCACCGGTGCGCGCCACTTCACCAGCAGTCCGCTGTCGGAGAAGTCCTTGACGACGCCGGACTCGTTCCACACCGCCGCCCGGTTCACACCGCGCCACTGCGGCCAGTCTTCGGCTCGAAGACGATGAGCCGACCAGACGAGGAGCACGCACACACAGAGTGACCGGTAGCGGTTGAACGGCGTATGCATGGGGCATAGGGTCGCGTGACCGCAACCCTCGGGTCAACCTCAGCATGTTCGAAACGGTCGATACACGGTTGACACAATCCGGCGTGCAGTGGGTGTATCCCCTGCGTCGCTTCAGACACACACCATTTTTCGAGCATCTGGTGGCGTTGCTCGGTGGTGGAACGGGACTATACATCCGGAGCGGAATGCCGATATCATTCACGACTGGCGTCTGCCAGGGAATTGGCCCTCGGAGTCGGGTTTCGCTCGCAGGTTTGGCGTAAGCATGGACGATAAATACAATAAATTGGATAATGACTAGACCAAATAGTTGGATTTTGGTTCGTTACCAGGTTGCCTTACGATAGACGTGATGTTGAGAAAGTGAGTAAAAACAAGGGTTTTTGGAGTGAGTGTCTACTGGGTTTCCCACTTGACTTTGTGGCACGTCATTTGCAGCTATCCGCACCGCGTAGTTCTAGGAGTCTGTTTCGCACGGAGGTGAATGTATGAGGTTGGTCAGGTTGTTACTAGTTTTACTCGGGGTGATTGTTCTGATCCCCGCGGCAGTGTCGGCCCAGAGTCAGTTGGGCGGCAATGTTACCGATGACACCGGGGGCGCGTTGCCTGGTGTGACGGTGACCGCTGCCAGTGAAGCGCTCATCGAAGGTCAGGTCATCGGTATCACGGATGGCACGGGCCAGTACACAATCATTAACCTACGGCCCGGCAGTTATACCGTTACGTATGACCTGCCTGGGTTTGGTACTCAGGTCCGCAACGACGTGGTTCTCGCGTCTGACGTGACCCTGAACCTTGACGTTGTGTTGGCGGTCGGGACCGTCGAGGAAACCATTACGGTTTCTGGCGAGTCGCCGGTTGTCGACATTCAACAGACCGACCGAACCGAGGTGCTCACCCGTGAGACCCTCGAGGCGATCCCGACCGGGAACAGCCTCTACTCCTTTGGCACCTTGGTGCCGGGCATCCGCACGAGCCTGCCGGACATCGGCGGCGCGCGCGC
>JAYZGM010000007.1:0-8191 GCA_036336225.1 Acidobacteriota bacterium
GGATCTACGAGGGCACCAGTGAAATCTGCCGGCTTGGCATTGCCAAGACGATCCTCAAACGCTCTGCCCGCGGCGAACTCGACCTCGCCCCCCCCCTGCTCGAGACGCCCCAGTCCGTGACGCCCGAGGACCAGGGTCTCACCGTCACCGCCCTCAGGGCGCAGGTCGACGCGCTGAAGAGCCTGTTTCGGTTCGTCCTTGGTGAGATTCGGGCGACGTTGGACGATACCGAGCTGCTGACACCCGCGCGTCAGCAGTTCCTCGGCAGTCTCGCCGACATGGCGATGGAGACGTATCTGGCTGAAAGCACGGTGCTCCGTGTGGCGAAGCTCGCCGGACAACGCACCGCAGAAGGTGGCCAGATCGAGTCGGCCCTCGCCAGATTGGTCTTCTATCGTGCGTCTGACCGGATGCGCCAGGAAACGACCGAAGTGCTAGCGGCGCTCCTGAGCGGAGATGCGCTCACCGCTGCTCTCGACCGCGCCGCCGGTTGGTATCCTACGCCCGCCGGACTCGTGGAGGACCGAGCCCTCGTGACCAAGACCCTGATTGTGCGAAACGGAGCCCTGGGCGGTCCTCCCTAGCAAGACGTCCTCTCCCCATCGTCCGCTCGCCGAGACCACTCCGTCTCGTTACGGTCAACGCTTGGTCGGTCGGGAACCGTGCAGTATAGTGACGCGCACCGCAGGCAGGACGTCGGTCGAATACGTTGCCACCGGGCGCGGCGCGGCCCACGTGGACCGCGCATGCCCCCTCATTCCACCAAGGAGACGCTGATGAAGCTCGTCACCGCGGTCATCAAACCCCACACTCTCGACGAGGTACGAGACACCCTGTCGAAACTGGGCATCACCGGCATGACCGTGACCGAGGTCAAGGGATTTGGACGGCAAAAGGGACATACCGAAATCTATCGAGGGGCTGAGTACACTGTCGACTTCATTCCCAAAGTCAAACTCGACATCGTGATCGGTGACGAACAATCTGAGTCCATCATCGAAGGTATCAGGACCGCGGCCCGGACGGGAACGATCGGTGACGGCAAGATCTTCGTCAGTGACATCGAACAAGCCATTCGTATCCGAACCGGTGAGGTTGGTGTCGACGCGGTCTAGCCGCCCGTGGTGAAACCCCGCGTCGCACCGAGCGCGTCAGTGAACTCAGCTGGCAAGGCGCGACGAGGGAACTGGACATTTTCGACCGCAGAGCAACGCCGTTCAGACGAGATTCAGCGCTGCGCGAGAGCGGCTTGTGCCACGGGCTGCGAGCCACCGCTGTCACGTCAGACCCACCCGTGAACCAAGGGGATCAAATCATGACGCCCCTGACCCGCAAGACAGCATCCCGCTGGTAGCAACAGGACTCGTGTGCGCCAAGAACGTACCGTGAGTGATGATGCAGTGTTTCTCCATCATCGGTCTGGTCACGATGCTGTGGGCCTTCTGCGTCTATGGCCTCGCGGTTGGCGATGGCGGCGGCCTGAACAGCTGCATCGGGTTTGGCACGCTGTTTCTCTCGGGCGTGGAGGCCGACACCCTGTCCGGAATCATCCCGACGTCGGTCTTTCAGATGTTCCAGCTCACGTTGGCCATCATCATTTCGGCCTTGATCGTGGGGGCGTTCAAAGAGCCGATGAAGTTCTCGGCCATGATGGTGTTTATGGCCCTCTGGCTCACCGTCGTCTATGCCCGGGTGGCACACTGGGTTCGAGGCGGCGGTTTCCTCGGCGAGATGGGTGTGATCGATTTTGCCGGGGGCACGGCGGGCCACGTCAACGCCGGAATCGCGGCGTTGGTTCTGTGTGGGCTGCTCGGCAAACGCAGCGGCGACCCCGATACCGCCATGGCACCCAATACCCCATGTACTTACGGTGGTCGGTGCATCCATGCTGTGGGTGGGTTGGTTCGGATTCAATGTCTGACGACTCGCGCGACGTGTTCGATGTGCACGGGGTGGGCGGCGTGGTCGGCGCAGTCTTGACCGGGATGTTCGCCAAGAAAGCACTCGGCAGATCGGTCGGTGACATGAACATCGGGAGCCAGCTTGGGCTCCAAGTGTTTGGCGACGTGGTGACCTTGATGTACTCGGGAATCCTGACGTTCACCTTAGTGAAGGTCGTTGACGCGCTCGTCGGGATCTGCATCACCGACGACAAGGAGAACACCGGCCTCGATATCGCACTCCACAACGAGCTAGAATTCAGTCTCTAGCAGATGGGACCACGCGGCGCCGGCCACCTACCCCAGGGCGGCGATGACCGCAGCGGTCATGTCCGCCGTTGTCGCCGTGCCGCCCAGATCAGCCGTTAGCGGCTCTCCCGCGCCCAACACCCGCTCGACTGCCCTTTCCACCGCACGCGATCCGGAGGTTTCGCTCAGGTGCTCCAACATCATCGCCCCGGTCAAGATCTTGGCAATCGGGTTCGCGACTCCCCTTCCCGCGATATCGGGAGCCGACCCATGCACGGGCTCGAACATCGACGGTCGCGAACGGTCGGGGTTGAGATTCGCGCCGGGTGCGAGCCCGATCGACCCCGCAAGCGCCGGCCCCAGATCGGACAAAATATCCCCGAAGAGATTGCTCGCGACGATAACGTCAAACCAATCAGGATGCTGCACGAGGTGGGCGGTCAGGATGTCGATGTGGTACTGGTCGGTTCGGATGTCTGGATAGGCCGCCGCCATGGTCTCGAACCGTTCATCCCAAAACGGCATGGTGTGGATGATGCCATTCGATTTCGTCGCAGATGTGAGGTGGGACCGGGGCCGGGCCCGTGCGCGGTCGAAGGCATATCGGAGCACCCGGTCGACCCCCTCCCGGGTAAACACCGACTGTTGCACCGCCATCTCGGCCGGTGTGCCTTCGTAGAGCCGCCCCCCGATCTCTGAATACTCTCCTTCGTTGTTCTCTCGAATGATCACGAAGTCAATGTCGGAGGGCGTTCGGTCGGCCAACGGGGTACGCACCCCTGGCCAGAGACGAACGGGACGCAAGTTCACATACTGTCGGAATTGCCGTCGTATTGGAATGAGCAACCCCCACAGCGAGACATGATCCGGCACGCCGGGGTATCCCACGGCACCTAGAAATATCGCATCGAAACCGGCAAGCTCGCCCACGCTCCCATCCCCGGTCATGCTCCCCGTCCGGCTATAGAGTTCGCATGACCAGTCGAACGTCTTCCACTCCCAGGCGAAACCGAACCGGCTCCCCGCTTCCGTGAGCACTTCCTGGGCGGCGGGCACGACCTCCTTGCCGATGCCATCGCCCGGAATCACCGCGACCCTATATGTCTTCTCAGCCATTTCCGTCCTCCGACTCCACGATACCTACCCCACCGCGCCCGTCCGTCGGAGCTCGGCGATCTCGGCGGCGCGAAGCCCGAGCTCTTCTAGTAATTCGTCGGTATGCTGACCGAGCAGCGGCGCCGGCCGACCGGGGGTGAGCGGTGTGTCTGATAACTTGACCGGTGTCCCGAGCGTGTCGATCCGCCCCAGAACGGGATGCTCGGTCTCAACCACGAGCTCGCGGGCCCGCACGTGCGGGTCGGACAACGCTTCGGCGTAGTCGTTGATGGGCCCACACGGCACGCCGTGCGCGTCCAACGTCGTCAGCCAGTATCCGCGCGGTTGCGTCGTCAACACGGACTCGATCTGTTCGATCAGCCTCTCCCGGTGTCGAATGCGGTGGGTGTCATCACGATAGTCGGGATGCTGGGCCCACTCGGGGTGCCCCACCGCCTCGCACAACCGCGCGAAGGTTCGGTCGTTGGCGGCGCCGATCGTGACAAACCCGTCAGCGCAACGAACGGCCTGATACGGCGCGTTCATCCGATGCGCGGACCCAAGCCGCTCTGGGACCCCTCGACCCGAAAAATACTGGGTCGCCTCCCACACCGAGAGGGCGATACCGGCATCGACCAGCGACGTGTCCACGAGCTGCCCGCGACCGGTCCGCGCCCGAGCCACCAAGGCCGCCAAGATGCCGGACAGAGCGAACAACGCCGCGCCCAGATCGGTCACAGGAATACCGGCCTTGACCGGTGGGCGGCCCGGCTCCCCCGTCACCGACATCAACCCCGAGACCCCTTGCGCCACCAGGTCGAAGCCCCCCTTGCTCGAGGAGGGCCCCGTCTGCCCGTACCCGGAGATGGACGCGTAGACGAGCCCCGGATGATCAACCGAAAGCTCCGGATACCCCAGGCCGAGCTTGGCCAGGACTCCCGGTCGATAGTTCTCGACCAACACGTCCGCTGTCATCGCCAGACGACGAACCGTCGCTTGTCCTGCGGTTTGTTTGAGATCGGCGATGATCCCGCGCTTGCCACGATTGACGGCATTGAAGCTCGGGCTATCGGTTCCCACCGCGCCCGGCATCCGACGGGTGGAATCGCCATTCGGGGACTCGACCTTGATTACGTCGGCTCCCATGTCGCACAGTAGCATCGAACAGAATGGCCCAGCCATGACCTGGGTGAGATCCACTACGCGTACGCCGTCGAGTGCTCGTGTCATAGTTGATATCTGTGATTCACAAGAAGGAGAACCATTCGTGTCAACACCCGACGCCCGCTTCGCTACCGACGGCCCGCTGGCCGTGCTGACATTCAATCGCCCCGAGGCACGTAATGCCATGACGTGGGCCATGTATGACGCACTCGTCGAGGCCTGTGACACCGTCGACGCCGACCCAGACATCAGGGTCTTCATCCTGCGCGGCGTGGACGACCGCGCGTTCGTGGCCGGCACCGATATCAGTCAGTTCACCGAGCTGCGCACTCCCGACGATGCGGTGGCGTATGAGGACAGACTCAACCACGTCATCGACCGTTTGGAGCGGGTGACGAAACCGACCATCGCTCGCATCCAGGGCCCGGCCGTGGGGGGTGGATGTGTCATCGCCATCGCGTGCGACCTGCGCATTTGTGGCCCGACAGCCCGTTTTGGCATACCGGTGGCGCGCACGTTGGGCAACTGTCTGTCCGCCGCTAACTGCGCTCGGTTGATGGATCTGATCGGACCGGCCCGAGTGAAACAGCTCATGTACACTGCCCGCCTGCTCGACGTCGACGAGGCCCTAGCCGCAGGGTTGGCCACCCAGGTCGTCGACGCCGACCAGTTGGACCAGGTCGTGCTCGACACGGCGCATGGCATCGCGGAGAACGCCCCCCTGACCCTGTGGGCTACCAAGGAGGTGGTCCGGCGTGTCCAACAACACCGGCGGCTCACACCGGCCATGGACCATGACCTCATCACCACGTGCTACACCAGCGATGACTTCCGACACGCTGTCGAGGCGTTCTTGTCAAAACGCCCCGCCGTGTGGACCGGGCGGTAACGCTGAACACGCCGCCCTGACCCAGGTTTCGACCTGGGTCAGGGCGGCAGACACATCCAGTCCAAGATGCAGACGCACGACGCGGCGTTTCCGCGCGACGAGCACCGCGAGGTCACCTTGTGCCTGCGCGGCGTTGACATCGTCAAACGTGTAGTTCCGACCGGGAATAGTCAGCGGGTCCGCGTGGTCGCACGTGAGGAGGAGGAAGACCCCAGTGGCCGGCCCTCCCTTGAACAGTTGCCCGGTCGAGTGCAGAAAGCGTGGGCCAAACCCGACCGTCGTGGCCACGCGGCGAGCCACCTGGACGAGGTAGCGAATACGCTGGATGGGAGCGCGGTTCGTCTCGCACATGTCTAGATAGGCCAGAAGCCCAAAATACTCACCCGGGACGAGCCGTTGGACGTGGGCCGACAACAGGGCGGGCAGGTCGTCGACCACACCCGCGCGCGCCCGCAGCTCCGTCGCCGTCTCCGGAGCCGCGTGGAGCGAGATCGCCCCCAACCGCGCGACGCGCATCGAACCCGTCTCCGCCGCGGCCGTGTCGCGTCCAGTCATGAGTGCGCGAGTCGCGACCTTGCTGGCTTCGACATCCGGTTGGTCAAACGGATTCACGCCCAGCACCGCGCCACACACTGCGGTCGCCATTTCCCATCGAAAAAACTCGGCGCCGATCGCGAGACGATCCGGAAGCCTCAATTCAACCACAGGGTGACCAGCGTCGGCCAAGGTCGTGAGTGCCACGTCTTTCCCAGCGTCCGGCTCCGACACGACCCGAAGAGACACGAACAGCCGATCAGTACTGTAGTCCTCGGGGGAAGCCAGCGGTTCGTCCACGACCGGGAGCAGACCGTGTCCCTCTTTCCCTGTCGACTCCGCCAACAGCTGTTCCAACCACGGCCCCAGGGCCGAGACCGCGGGTGACATCACCAAGGTGACCTTGTCTCTCCCGAGGCCAGCGGCACAGCCCAGCACGAGACCAAGTTGAACCCCTGGATTGTTGCGTAGCGCCGCCGTCGGTCCACATCGGGTCGCCATCTCAGTGGCGCGCTCGACGAGGGCGGACACATCCACTCCACACACAGCCGCCGGCACGAGACCAAAGTTGGAGAGGACAGAGAATCGTCCACCGACATCGTGACGACCAGACCACACGCCCCCAAACTGTGACTCTCGGGCGCGTCTCTCGAGGGCGGACCCGGGGTCGGTGATCCCCAGGAACCGGCGAGCCGCAGTCGTCCCTCCCTGTCGCTCGGCGAGACCCAGCAGGTAGTCGGCCAGCAGCGCCGTTTCCAAAGTGGTCCCGGACTTGCTCGAGACGATACACACGGTCCGTGCCAGATCAAGCGGCTCGACGAGACGGCGAACCTGGGCGGGATCGGTCGTGTCTAGAACGTGCAGGGTCGCGCCCCGGTCTGGCGCGCCCAGGATCTGACAGACAACTTCGGCCCCCAAGCTCGACCCGCCCATCCCCAAGAGCAACACGTCAGACGGTGCGACGGCGGCCACCACTTCCTGAGCCGCAGCCAGCTCCGACGCCGAGCCCCCGAGCGTAGCAACGTCAAGCCACCCCAACCAACGTGCTTCGCTCGCGGCGGTCCACACGGTGGCATCCCGCGCCCATAATCGTCGGGCAAGCCCCGCCCGTTCCCAGTGTCCAGTGAGGGTGCCGAGCGCCGTTTTCAAGTCGGGGCCAAGACGCCAGGAAGACGACCCGGCGCTGTGGGAGCTCGGCATCAAGGACTCGACCAGTCCCGTCCTTCGAGGCGACGCACCTTCTCGACCCGTCGACGATGTCGCTCCTCTTGGGAAAAACGTGCACCCAAGAAGGTGTCAACCAGTTCGTGCGCGAGCGCGGTGCCGATGATTCGAGCTCCAAGCACCAACACGTTCATGTCGTCGTGTTCCACACCCTGATGAGCAGAATGGGTGTCGTGGCACACGGCGCCTCGTATGCCAGGGACCTTGTTGACCGCGACACTGGCCCCCACGCCGCTTCCACAGATCATGATTCCCCGATCAGCCATTGTGTCTTTGACGGCCACGGCGACCGCCTCGGCGAAATCCGGATAATCAGCCGCCGTGTCGCTGTCGGTGCCGACATCGACGACGTCATGCCCCGCCGCGCGTAGACCCTCCGCGAGCGTCGTCTTCAGATGAAAACCAGCGTGGTCCGACCCTATCGCGACACGCATCGTGTTGTTCTCTTTCGGAGAAATCGGGCGACCGAGCGCGCGCCCTCTCGACGGGGCCGATGCTACCGTATCCTGGCAGACCGGCCCGCCCACGCCGGATCGTACTACACCGCGCCGGACGGCGACCGCACCATCCGTGAAAGCAAACGGTCGAGTCCCACACTCCGATCAACGCGAAATGGACCGGGCTCGCGAAACCGCCGCACAGACTCCGGCAACCGCTCGACGGCGTCGACACACGCCGCTTGTAGATCAAACAGATCCGGGCTGTCCGCACACCGCGCGCCGCCACGCATGACTTGTTTCAGCAGCGGCGACCCGTGCCCTATGGTCTCCGCGTCCAAGGCCACGACGTCACGCTCGATCCTGCCAGTCGACGAGATCCGCCACACCTGTTTCGCGCCAGGCACCGTCTGTTTTCCTACGCTCAACTTCATCAGGGGCACCATGCCCCCCTCGCGCTCGATCTCGACCAGTTTGTAGACCCCACCCAGCGCCGGGGCATCTCTCGACGTGCTCAACGCCGTGCCCACGCCAAAACCGTCGATCGGGGCATCAGCGGTGACCAGCTCCTCCACACGATATTCGTCCAGATCGCCGCTCGCGAGAATCTGGGTCTGGCCCAGCCCCCCGGCGTCCAAGATCGCCCGTACCGACCGGCT
>JAYZGM010000008.1:0-6535 GCA_036336225.1 Acidobacteriota bacterium
TACTCCCAGACGCCCTGGATGTCGGGAGCGTCCCATGGCGTTGACCGGGTTTGTCCGGTGGACGCCGGCGGGACGACCATTATGACGCCGAGCACTGCCGCCACCGCGCCGAGCCGCGTGGGGGAGGACAATGTCATGCACCGGATTATAGCGATAGGGCCAAACTTGATCCCTAAATCCTCAGAGTCGTGGGACCATGACGCCAGCGTGGTCGCGTGGGGAGAGAACCGGTAGGGTGGACGCATGACAAGACAGACACAGCTCGTCGTCGCGCTCGTGTGTGTGCTGAGCGTCGGTCTTGTAGGCTGCGGGGCACCGCCCGCCGAGCGCGGTCCGTCCGCCGACCTGATCTTTGTTGGCAGCAACATCGTCACTATGGATCCGGACCAACCCACGGTCGACGGGGTGGCGGTGCGCGGTGAGACCATAATCGCGGTCGGCGCGATTGATGGCGTCATGGCGCTGGAGGGACCGTCGACCCGGGTGGTGGAGCTGGCCGAAAACGCGCTGCTGCCTGGCTTCATCGATGCGCACGGCCATTTCATGGGGGTGGGGCGCGGGCTCGACACGCTGTCGCTGCACTCGCCTCCGGTGGGCGACGTTACCACCATCGACGAGCTGGTGGCGAAGATCAGGACATGGATCAACGAGCAGGAGATCCCGCCGGGCGAGGCGGTCATGGGGCGTGGTTACGACGATTCGCTGCTGGCCGAGGGGCGTCATCCAACCACGGCCGATCTCGACCGGGCGTCGACCGACCATCCGATTATCCTCACCCATGTGTCAGGGCACCTGAGTGCGGTGAACACGGCCGCGCTAGCGGCGAGCGACATCACTGCCGATACGATTGACCCGCCGGGCGGACATATCCGTCGTGTGGCTGGTTCCCGAGAGCCCAATGGCGTGCTGGAAGAGACGGCCAGCCGGCTGATCCGTGTGGATCGCGGAGCGCCACCCACCGCCGAGGAAACCGACACCCTGATCCGGCGGTCGATTGACGTGTACCTGTCCTACGGCACGACCACCATCCAGGATGGTGGCACGGGAGGCCGGTTTGCCGAGACGCTGCATGCCGCGGCCGACCGCGAGCCGTTCAAGGCCGACGTGGCGGCCTACATCCGCGCCGGCTCGCTGGAGGAGATCGAGGCCCTCGAGTACGAGCCGGACTACCGCAACGGCGCCCGCGTGGCCGGGGTCAAGCTGATGCTCGACGGCTCGCCGCAGGGGCGCACCGCTTGGGTGACCGTGCCCTACGAGGAGGGACCGCCGGGGGCGTCGGCCGACTATGTTGCCTACGGCACGATGGAACCGGCGGATTACAAGGCACAAGCGGAAGCGCTCATCCGGCGTGGGGTGCCGTTTCTGGCGCACGCCAACGGCGACGCGGCAATGGACCTGATGCTGGACGGGGTCGATGAAGCGCTGGACAGCATGGACGAGGTGCCCGACCACCGGTCGGTCATCATCCACGCCCAGTTGATGCGCGCCGACCAGCTCGACCGGGCCGCCGCACTGAACGTCGTACCGTCGTTCTTCTCGGCGCACGCCTTCTTTTGGGGCGACTGGCATCGGCGGAGCTTTGGTGAGGAGCGGGGCAATAACATCAGTCCGATCCGGTGGGCCATCGATCGCGGCGTTGACTTCACCGTGCATAACGACGCCCCGATTGTCCCACCTCATATCATGCGATTGGTGTCGATCACGGTGAATCGCGCGACTCGTAGCGGGCACGTTCTCGGACCTCACCAGCGAGCCACCGTAGAAGAGGCTCTGCACGCAGTCACGCTCGGGGCGGCGTACCAGTACTTCGAGGACGACCGGAAGGGATCGATCACGGTCGGCAAACAGGCGGACCTCGTGGTGCTGGAGGCGAATCCGTTGAGTATCGACCCGACCGATCTCGAGCACATCGAGGTGGTCGAGACGTTCTCGCGCGGCCTGTCCGTTTACCAGCGGTAGGTCATATAACCCGCCGCATTGAACCTCTGACCGCTAGCGGTCGGATGGGCGTATACGGGAGCATACGAGCCGAAAGAACCCCACGAAGCAATAGTGGCTATACACAGGACATGCATCCAGGACGGCCAACTAGTCTCAGCTTTAGGGACGAATAATCCATCCTCAGGCTTACGCGCGACGTGCCCCCCCTGGTGGCAGGGCACGTCGCTGGCTGCGGTGAAGATGACATCCTGGCTCAAGACATATCTTTCGCTAAGCCTGCCAGTTTTTCTGTGGCGGTAACGAACCTGGCGTACACACTCTTGGTCGTGAACTTAAGCTTCGCGAGTGAGACGGCGACGTACCGAACTGAAATCAGCTGATAGGGAGAATTAGCCGACCCTGCGGCTTGGTACCAGGAGCCACGTTATCCCGACGACTCTCATCTATACCTCTTTGTCCAGAATACCTTTAGTCTCGTTGCCATCTTTGCTCACCCTATCCAGTGGCCAGCGAAGTCATGGAGAAAAGAGTGAGTCTCGCGGAGCAACTCCGCGTCAGGGCCGCCCGCATCTTGGAGTAGGGCTTCGGTCTCCCGGATTGCCTTGTTGACTGTCATCCAGGGGACATCGTCCCCCTCGGCCAACACGCGCCTGGACACCCAGGCCCTCAGGTCAGCCACCGTCGTGGCCGGGAGGAGATCCGGTCGCTCGAAGTAAATCAAGCGACGGGCTAGTTCCTGGATGCGCGGGTCCTCCATCGTGGAGGCGAGCGTAGCTCGTTCATCCCAAGCCACACGATGGAATTCCTCCATGCGTACCTTATCCTCACGCGCGGGGAATCCATCATAGATACGCTGTTCGACATATAACGAAGGCGGGTCGGCGCTACTCTGCTGGGCCAGCGCCTGTCCGACCCGGATCTGGAAATCACGATTCGTCCGAACAAGCTCCATGCGGCGATGACGCTCGGCGGGTGGAACATCGAGAGCGTTGGTGCCGCTTGGCGCCGCGTCTTCCGGCATCAGTGTCGGTTGCCTGTTCGCTGGCAGAGAGCGGATCGGTGTCGAGTTGGTGCCGAGCACCCGCACTAGATCGTCGATCGAGAGAGATACGTAGTCGTTAGGGTCGAAAGACAGGTCGAAGACTGCGAGTTCAGCATTACGCTTTGGGTTTTGCCCACACACTGTGACAAGCGACGAATAAGCCCGTCCAACACGAAATCTCGTGAGTGTAAATATGGGATTTTCTCTCACATATTCAGTCACGGAGTTCCTTGTTGTCGCGTGGGCCATGGCCTCCCACACAGCCGGTGCCCGATCCCGAATCAAGCGGGCCAGGTAGACGGTGGATAAGACATCGGCGAGGGCCTCGTGCGCGACGGCATCGCGGTAGCCGTTCTCACGGGCAAGGGGACTCAGCTGGAACGTCGGCCGGCCCTTGTCGCCCAAGGGCACCTTGAGTGCCTCAGGTGCATAGATACTGGCCGCGCGGGCTAGCAAGAGGACGTCTGATCGGACATTTCCATTCGTGTTTGTGAGGTAGGGCAGGTGAAGCGTTTGGAAGAAAGCCTGCCGTAGTAGTTCTTCATCAAAGGCAATGGAATTGAAGCCCACGAAAGTTGCGGGTGACCACGAACGCAGTTTCTGTTGAATCTGTCTCATCATCTCGTAATGAGACGGGAGGCTCGCGTCGGTCAGCATCGCCGGCGTGACCTGCGTGATTCGGAGAGCCTGGGGCGATGGAACGATGTGCGGAAGCAGTTGGCATCGAATATTGAATCGGTCTAGTTCCTGCAGATCATCGTCCGTCCTGATGGCAGCGAATTGGAGAATCTGGTCGAAGGATCTGCTGATTCCCGTTGTCTCGGTATCGTAGAAGACGTAAGACATGCGACCTCCCAGTTTCACCTGCTAGAGCAGGCCGTGGCTGACCGGCTAAAGCATCGGTTGCCGCGCGCGCCGCACGTTCCCACCGACCGCGCACGGCTGCAAGCTCTTCGGGGGGAGAGGCAAGAGGGGTGTCGAGCAGGAACCCGAGCCGGTCTATGCGTCTATTCCGCCTTTGACGAAGACGCCGCCCTTGACCGTGGCTACGCTGACGAACTGCTGACTCAGCTCGCGGGTCTGCGGCTCTGGGCGCGAGCCGTCGCCGAAGGTGAAGCGGCCCTGCTCGAGCTCGAGCACCGCCACGTCGGCGGGCGTCCCCGGCGCGAGCGACCCCACCGCCTCCGGATAGTCCAGCATCTTGGCCGGGTTCGTGGTCACCCGCTCGATCACCTGCTCGGTGCTCAATCCCAGATAGAGAAACTGCGACATCGGCAGTAGCACACTGGCGGGGACCCGGTCCGGGGTGCGGGCCACATCGGTCGAGATCGCATCGGGAAACCAGCCCTGGCCGGTCGCCTTTTCGGAGACGTCCCACTGATGGTGGGTGGTGGCAAGCTGACCGTCGGTGAAGATGCCCCGGTCGGCCAGCGCCAGAATCTGCGGCACCACCGTCTCGGCCTGCTCCAGTTGGTTCCCGAAGACATTCGACGATCGTTCGGTTGGCGGGTTGAAGGGATGGGTGAGGATGTCGCCGGCCCGCAGGATGTCGAGCAGCTCCGGCTCGGTGGACCAGTGCATCATGATCGGCAGACCCGCTTCGTCAGCTAGCTCCCGTGCGGTCTTCAGCGTCGCGACGTCGTGGTCCAGATCTTCGCGCCGGCCCCGAACTCGCACCTTGATCCCGAGAATCAGATCGCGGTGGGCGTCGATGATCCGAGCGGCGGCACGGGTGTTGATCAGTCTGGCGTCGAGGAAGATCTCGTCGGTGCAGCAGCCGGCGGTTGAGAGATTCAGCAGCGCATAGATGCGGGTTCGGGCACTGTCGATGACGAACCGGCGGAATCCTGGGAACATCGACGCGCCGGTAGTACCGGCATCTACGATGGTGGTGACCCCTGACTGAATGCCCACCACATCCGAACTGACGCCCAGAGGGGTGCCGTGCTCGTAGACGTGCGAGTGGAGGTCAATCAGGCCGGGCGTGACGATCTTGTCGGCGGCATCGAACACCTGGCGAGCCTGGTCGCGCGGGAGGTTCTCTCCGATGCTCGCGATTCGCCCGTGCCGGATGGCGACGTCACGTATGGCTGAGAGGTTCTGCCCGGGGTCGATTACCCGGCCGCCGGTGATCAGAAGATCAAAGGTCGTCTCGGACGAAGAGTCTTGCCTGAGCGCGCCCGCCTCCAGGCTGAGCGATTTGAAGGCCGGAACAGCCGCAGCCGCCCCGAGATGTCCGAGAAACTCCCGTCGGCCCGTTGTCGCCATGTTGTCTCCGCGTCAAGGCTGGCGTGTTGCGCGCCACGCATCTGTCTGATTGGTCGTCCCGGCCATGGTCGCGCCGTCGATCTCGGCCCGGTAGCGGACCCCGGCGGCGCGGAAGCTGAGGACCGTGCCCGTCAGTCGGCCTTCTTGCACGGTAATCCGTCGTCCACCGGTCCACAGCTCGCCCTCCACCATCTGATACTGCTGCCGGAGCTCGAGCTTGCCACCGTCGGTGAGTCGCCAGACGCCCTCCACTTTGGCCGGTACGGTCCAGGCGTGCGCCGAGCAAAACCCTGGACAGGGGTCGAGGACGATCGTCTCGTCCGGGTCCCATCCTGGAGCCTCAGGGTTTTCTTCGGTACCGCGCATGTCCCAGGTGTTCGAGACGATGCGAGTGCCGGGGCGCAGGTTGAAGAACGTGGGCCGCAGGCGGATGGTCAGCTCAGGCAGCAGAAAAAAGGTGATGACGTCTGCATCGGCGAAGTCGTACTCGAACAGATCGGTTTGCACGAACTTTGTCCGGTCGGCTACACCGGCCTCGGCGGCCGACTCACTCGACATGGCGACTAGGCCCGCGTCCAACTCCACCCCGACCGCGTGCAATCCGCGCTGTGCGGCCGAGATCACGACGCGTCCGTCTCCCGATCCCAGGTCGAGCAACCGTTCACCCGGTTGCACCGCCGCCATGTCCAGCATGGTGTCCACCAACGCTTGGGGGGTCACCACCCAGGGCGCATCCTGTCCTTCCTGGCCGTGGATGGGCGTGGTGGGCTGGGCCGCCGAGACGGACACTGACAGCACTGACCCGACGAGCCAGAGTACCGCGGCACGGTGACCGGAGAGGGTGAGCAAGCGCCTATTCTATTCCGAGTACAATGTACATTCGGCGGTCAGTCGCGCTCCTTTCGCGTCGATTCCTGGCCAGAGTTCTTCATGCACCAGTTCACTGGCTGGGTCTGTGTGACCCTCGCATTCTGGTTCGCCGCACCTCTCGCGGGCGCCCAATCCGTGGGCGAGATGACTCGTGGGGCGGGGCCCAGTCGGCCTCGGGTCGACGACACGGCGCACGAACCGGCCGGATCGGACTACGGCATCCTGGCCGATCGGCCTAGGATCCGCCCCACCCGTACCGACACGCCTCCGGTGATCGATGGCCGGCTTGATGATCCCATCTGGGAGACGGCCACGATGATCAGCACCTTTGTCCAGCAGTCACCGCTCGACGGGGCCCCGGCCACCGAGGACACAGAGGTATATCTCGCCTACGACAGCGAGCATCTCTACTTC
>JAYZGM010000009.1:0-23328 GCA_036336225.1 Acidobacteriota bacterium
ATCGGTTGTATCGCGACGTGCGGCCCGCGTTGTTGCTGGTGCGAGCGATCAAGAAGCAGGACGAGCTTCGACCGACCCGCCGCGACTACGATGCGATCGAGGCCTCTCTCGTTGAGTTGGCCTCGAACCGGGGGTTCGTCAAGGCACGGAAAGGGTCTGGCACACAATACGGCGAAGGCGTTGCCCGCGCGACGGTGATCAAGCAGCACACCAAGATCGTTGACGTGCTTCGTAACTTCCGTCGAGTCGCTGATGCGGACGTGGCGGCCCTGCTCCAGGGGGAGCTGCGGGCGCCGATCGAGGTCTTCGCCAGTTTAAAACGCGATGCGGGTCGGCTCGACTTTGTCGATCTTCTGCTCGAAGCGCGTGACCTCGTCCGAGACCATGACGACGTGCGTGCTGATTTTCAGCGACGGTTCAGCCGGATCTTTGTCGACGAGTTTCAGGACACGGACCCGCTTCAGGCGGAGATCTTGTTGCTGTTGTCCGCTGACGATCCCGCCGAGCGAGACTGGCGGAAGGTGTGTCCCGTCGCCGGGAAGCTGTTCATCGTCGGGGACCCCAAACAATCGATCTATCGCTTCCGTCGGGCCGACGTCGGCATCTATTGGCAGGTGAAAACGCAGTTGTGGGCCTGTGGTGTGTCCGCCTTGAGCTTGAGGACCAGCTTTCGCGCGGTACCGGCGATTCAACGATTGGTCAATCGGGCGTTCAGCCCATTGATGGGGGGGACGTTGGCAGGACATCGGACGGGCGAGGGGGGTATCGACTATGTTGCGTTGTCGCCGTTTCGAGACGAGGCCGATCCGCAGCCGCGTATTGTCGTGCTTCCGGTCCCTCGCCCGTATGGCCTCCGGCGGATTGCCGCAACGGCGATCGAGCAGTCGTTTCCTGAAGCGGTTGGGGCGTTCGTGAGCTGGCTCATCACCGAGAGCGGCTGGCGGGTGACGGAGCGGGCCATCGAGTCGGATGGCGACGAGGCGACCACCGCCAGGACCGAAACCCGTGTCCCGATCGCGGCACGACACGTCTGCATACTGTTTCGTCGCTTTGAGAGTCTTGGGACCGATGTGACGCGGGCGTATGTCGAGGCGCTCGAAGCGAGGGAGCTGTCGCACCTACTCGTGGGGGGGCGTACGTTTCACGATCGGGAAGAGGTGACCACCATGCGGGCCGCCCTGGCCGCGGTGGAGTACCCCGACGACGAGCTCTCGCTGTACGCCACATTGCGTGGGTCTCTCTTCGCCATCGAGGACGCCGCGTTGCTCGAGTTTCACCACCGGTTCGGCCGTCTCCATCCCTTTTGGATTCCGTCGGAGCTCGACACCGACAGTGAGCTGCGCGCCCGGCTTGGCCCGATTGCCGAGGCACTCCGGCTACTTCGGGACCTACATCGGCGTCGGAATCATGTGCCGGTGGCAGAGACCGTAGGGCGATTGCTCGAGGGAACCCGGGCGCACGCTGGGTTTGTGATGCGACCAGCCGGTGAGCAGGTGCTGGCCAATGTCCTGCAGATCGCCGAGTTGGCGCGTCGATACGAAGCGGCCGGTGGGCTCTCTTTTCGCGGCTTTATCGACCAGCTCGAGGACGAAGCGGTGGCTCGACAAGCGGGTGAGGCCCCGATTCTTGAAGAAGGGAGCGATGGCGTCCGCATCATGACCGTGCACCGAGCGAAGGGGCTCGAGTTTCCAGTGGTGATTCTGGCCGACCCGACCTGCAAGATGCACCGGAAAACCGCCGGGCGATTCATTGATGCCGAGCGCGGCTTGTGCGCCTTGCGGCTCGCCGGGTGGTCTCCGCTCGACCTGCTGGACCACGAAGAGACGGAGGTCGAGCGAGACCGCCAGGAAGGGATCCGACTGGCGTATGTGGCTGCGACGCGAGCAAGGGACCTGCTTGTCGTGCCCGCGGTCGGCGACAGTCCCTACGAAGGGGGATGGCTCGAGCCACTGAATTCGGCCATCTATCCGCCAGTGGCCAAACGCCGTGACCCGGGGATAGGGGTCGGTTGCCCGTCATTCGGGCCCGATAGTGTCGTCGAGCGACCCGATGGCAATCCCGCGTGGCCAGACACCGTGGCCCCCGGTCAATATACGTTTGACGAAGACCCGGCCCGATCGGCTCGAGTGCTGCCGTTTCCAGACCAGGCTGGGTCGGCGTCGGGCGCAGCGGGCGTTTGGCATGAGTCCACGCCCGACGCACGTACTGAAAACGACGACGAACCGGCGCGGTATTCGTTGGTGTGGTGGGACCCCAACTCCCCGACGTTTCGACTCGGCGTGGAGGCACGGTTTGGTATTCGCCAGCAAGAGCTGTTGTCCAAGGACACGCCGACCGCGGTGGTCGAACAAGACTTAGCACGCTATCAGGCGTGGCGTGTGCAGCGGGATCGGATCATCAAGGAGGCGGGCATTCCGAGCCTGCGTGTCGTCACAGTCACCGAGCTGGCCGAGCAGCAGGTGGCCGAGCAGGTTCCTTGGAGTGGGGTCTCCCCCGAGGTGGTCGAGCTGATACGAGATGAGACCCGGCCGGCCGGCCGGCGGTTCGGGGCGGTGGTTCACGCCGTGTTGGCTGGGGTGCCGCTCGACGCAGACGAGACTCAGGCCGAGGCGATGGCCCACCTGCAGGGACGACTCTTTGGCGCAACTTCGGAGGAGGTCCAGGCGGCCGCCGATGTCGCCAGGTCCGTGCTCGCGCATCCACTCTTCGTAGGGGTGCGAGATGCGTCATCGAGGGGCCTCTGTCGCCGAGAGGTGCCGGTGACGATGCGGTCTGACGATGGTCTCCTGGTGGAAGGGGTGATCGACCTGGCGTTTCGTCTCGAGGGCGTGTGGGTGATTGTCGATTTCAAAACGGACAAAGAGCTCGAGACCGGATTGGAGGTCTATCGGCGTCAAGTACAGCTCTATGCCCAGATGGTGGCCCAGGCGACCGGCGACCTCGTCAGGCCGATCCTCATGCAGGTGTAGGTGCAACGCCGTCAAGTTGT
The DNA here is from genome assembly GCA_036336225.1 of Acidobacteriota bacterium. Lineage (GTDB taxonomy): Bacteria > Acidobacteriota > Vicinamibacteria > Vicinamibacterales > UBA8438 > JAJEEA01. Next base: position 2,990 of record JAYZGM010000009.1, read on the forward strand.
GATTTTCGGTGGCTCGCGGTAGCCCCGCGCGAGCTGTTACCATCGCGTGGGGTTCGAATTGTCCCGCCTACCGTTGTCCACGATGTGAGGTGCCGCGAGTGACTGGGAAACGACGCAAGCGAGGATCGCCCACACCGCAACACGCTCGGTCGGTCGAGCATCGGTCCGGGTCGTCTCGTGTCTGGGTCGTGGCGGTCGGGCTTCTCATCCTCGTCGCGGGAGGGGTTCTGCTGTTTCGGGCGCCGTCGGCGTCGCAGGCGTCGCCCGCGTCCGAATTCGTGGCAGTCACACCATCCGAGACCGGCGCTCGGGCGGCGGAAGTCCGTCGGCTCCGGGTCAATGTGCTCCGAGAGTTTTCACACGAGCGCGACGCCTACACTCAGGGGTTGGTCTGGTGGGACGATGTCTTGTTCGAGAGCACGGGGCGCGAGGGAGAGTCCACCCTCCGTCGTCTGGACCCGCAGACTGGCCGGGTGGAGCAGCGAATCAACATCTCAGACGAGTATTTCGGGGAAGGGCTCGCCCTCGTCGACCGTCGTTTGATCATGCTCACCTGGCACGGTCAGGTCGCCTTCTCGTATGACCGCGATTCCTTCGAGCTGCAGGACACATACCGCTATCAGGGGCAAGGTTGGGGGCTGTGTCACGATGGTGACCGGCTCGTCATGAGTGACGGCACTGACCGACTCACCTTCCGGGACCCCCGCACTTTCGAGGTGCTGGGCGAGCAACGTGTTCGGTTGGAAGGCCAGGCGTTGCGAGATTTGAACGAACTCGAGTGTGTAAATGGATCGGTCTATGCCAACGTCTGGCAGACCGATTTCATCGTTCGAATTGACCCAGGAACCGGTCAAGTCCTCGACGTGATCGACACAGCGGGGTTGCTGCAGGGCGGGGACCGCGTCGGGTCAGAAGTCCTCAACGGGATCGCCTATGATTCCGGCGCCGACACCTTCTACATTACAGGTAAGTGGTGGCCGAAGATGTTCGAAGTTCGGTTCGTGGAGTAGCTCTGGAGACGCTATGGTCAAATCTTCCATCTCAATAGCTGTACTTGTCGGAGCGCTGTTTGGAGTGTTACCTGCCCGCGCGCAGGTTCCACCACAGCTCACCCTTGATTGGACCGCCATCGCGAACCAGCTCGTGGACCAGCTCGCCCTCGAACCGGGCGAAAAGGTGTTGCTCGTGGCCGCGCCGCATCTGTTCGACGATCTCGTTCCCGAGCTACGGTATGCCGTGATGACTGCTGGGGGTGTCGACCTCGGGGTCATGGACGTGCTCAAGGAGCCGTTCCCCGAAGCCTGGGATCCGGCGACCTTCACGGCGGCGGCTGGTCCGTCCCGGGACGCGTTTCGCACCATGTTGCGAGAGTTCGACGCCGCAATCATGATGCCAGGTGCCACCCCCGCGCATCCGGTCTACGCGGCATTACAGGATCTGCTGCGTGAGGGGATCGGGCGCACGATTCACTTTCATTGGGTCGAGAACGGCAGTGCGTTCACGCTCCCCGGTCAGCCACTCCCACCCCGGTACGTCATCGATGCCAACTACCAGAGGGCGTTGCTTGACACCGACTATGCGGCGCTGACCGCGATTCACGAACGCTTTGTGTCAGCAATGCGGGGTCAACCGATTCGTGTCACGACCCCGCTTGGCACCGACCTCCGTTTTGAAATCGGTGACCGGCCGGTCAACCTTCAGGATGGCAACGCCTCGGCCGCTCGGGCCGCGGAGGGTGTGATTCTCATCGACCGGGAGATCGAGCTACCTGCCGGCGCCATCCGCGTGGCACCGATCGAAGAAACGGTTGACGGCACAATCGTCTTTCCGCCATCGCAGTGGGCTGGGCAACCGGTCAGTGGGCTGACCTTGACCCTCGAGCAAGGCCGAGTCACCGGGGTCTCGGCTGACACCGGCGCCGCCGCCGCGCAGGCCGAGTTGGACGGCGTGCCCGAGGAAGCGCGGGCGTTCCGTGAGTTTGCGCTCGGCTTTAATACGCTGCTCGCCGTTCCCGATGAGGTTCCGTGGATCCCGTACTACGGGTACGGGGCCGGGGTCGTGCGGCTCTCCCTCGGCGATAACTCGGAGCTGGGTGGTGCGGTTGGGGGAGGCTATGTGCGTTGGAACTTCTTTACCGATACCACCGTGACCGTCGGCGATGACGTCTGGGTTCGTGACGGGGAGTTGACACCGCCACAACCGTGACGCTCAGCACGTGAGGCCAGGACCTCTTTCCGTGAACCACGGTTACCGCGAGAGACCTTCGTGACTACGGTCAGGCTCCGACGTGTCAGCCACGGCGGGACGGCGGCAGCTCGCTGACCGGCGGCGGGCTGTTTTCGAGAGAGGCGTCGAGGGCGCTGCTGTCCACCCACCGGCTGACGAACGCGGGGGAGAGCCCCATGGTCGCGGTCAGCTCCGTCGCCAAGCCGTCGGCGTCGTGCTCTGTCGTCTCCCTGGTGCCGTTATCCCGTCGCGTGACCTGACGTCGCCCGTGTAGAGTCTCGCTCCGTCTAGGGAAATTACGACTGGCGAATAGCTGCTCGTTGAACGGTCCGAACCTGCGCGAGACCGCGTCGGCCTCGTGGAGCGTCTGACCGTCGCCTCCCGTGGCCAATAGACGGCAAGGGGTCAACGACCCGGCTGGCATAATCGCAAACTGGAACCAGAGCCTCACCGTGCGGTCCACCGTTTCATACTCAAGGGGCATCAGCGGGTGGTCATCGATAACGGCCTCATCTGGTCGAATCTTGACCGCCCGGTTGAGTAGAATCGATGAATCTACCAGGTAATCGTCGTCCTCCAACCGGACCAGGGTCGTCCCATGGTTGGCCTGATCCATGTCACCCCTCGATGCCGTGACGCGACGAGCCGCTCGAGCCCCCGGCTCAAGAGTCTCCCCGTGATGAGTGGTTTGTCCATCTGTGTTACACCCAGTCGCCCACGTCGTGCACTCGCCACATGTACCACGCGACGACGGAGCGATACGGACGGTAGCGGTCTCCTAGCGGGACGAGCTCCTTCGCCGTAGGGGCTCTGCAGCCCTGAAACTTCGCCCACCCGCTCCGCACCCCGAGGTCGAGTACTGGCCACACATCGAGTCGACCCAGCGAGAAGATGAGGTGCATCTGCGCGCTCCACTCGCCGATGCCCCACACCTGGGTGAGCGCTGCGATGATCTCGTCGTTGGACTGATCGTGGAAATCTGCGGGGTTCAAGTCACCACGCGTGATGTGACGCGCGAGGTCCTTCATGCTCTTGGTCTTGGCGCCTGAGAGCCCAACCTTGCGGTAGGTCGCATCGCGCTTCCGCAGGAAGGCGGCCGGGTCCAGTGGTTCGTCGTCAGGAAACAGCGCCAGCACGCGTCCCCAAATCGCGCTCGCGGCCGTGCCGGCCAGCTGCTGGTACGCGATGGCCCGCGCGACGACGCCAAACGTCGAGTCGCGTAGCTCGACCGATGGGGGGCCGACCTCAGCGACCAGTGCCGCCAGGCGGGGGTCACGTTCGCCGAGTTCGCGCACGGCCTTACGGGGGCGCCAGTAGCGCTTCGTCGTCACGCAACGTCTCTCGTGTCCCACTAGCGGTCTGGCGACGGCAGCGGCATCTCCACGCTATCGTCCTCGCGCGCCGCGTCAAACGCCGGTGCCGGCGTTTGGGTCCGCACCTGCTCGAGCCAGAAGACGCCGTCGTAGGGGTTGCTGTTCCCACGGGTGCCCACGAAGTCCATGTCTCCGTCGCCATCGAGATCCCGGGCGAGGAGCTCGTCGAACATGCCGCGCTTGCGTCGCGAGATGTCATGGCGGAGCCACGATGCGGTCGGCTGACCCGTGTTCTCGAACCAGCCCAGTCGTCCGAGAGCATCGTCGGCCGTCACCTCGGCGCCGTCGCCGTCACGCGGCCCACGACTATAGCTGCCCGCCAGCACGTCCAAGTCGCCGTCGCCATCGATGTCCACGATGGCGCGGCCCGTCATGCTGTCTGGACGGAATGTCCCGATCCGGTGCATCGTCCAGATGCGGTCCAGCGAGGATGGCTGTTCAAGCCATCCGAGTCCCCCCAGAGTGGTGACCACGATGTCGAGACGACTGTCCTCGTTGAGGTCCGCGAACTTCGCATGAAAGCCGGCCGCGCCGCCCTCGCTCTGCTGGATCTGATGCTCGACGAAGTCGATCCGACCGTCCGGCGCCCCCACATTCTCGAAGATCACCATCCGGTTCTCTCCGGTGATGCCCCCGAGGATGTCTAGGTCGCCGTCCCCGTCGATATCGACCGGCTCCGCGTTCCGCGGAATGAGATACGAGCCAAGGACATGCTCCCGCCAACCGTCCCCCATGAGGGGATCGCCGGTGATTTCGAATACAGAAATGGTCGTTGGCGTTGCCTCATCGCGCCGTGGATTCTGCGCGCCCTTGTTGGGTGTCGAGACCTCCGGGACGCCATCGCCATTGAAGTCGGCGAAGAACACGCGGATGAATGAGCCCCGTCCTTCGGTCTGGGGCAGGATCAGACGCGGCCAGGTTTCAGTGCGGGCGCGGTTACCGCCCGGATTCTGCAGGTAGATGAGATGCGCCAGCTCGCACGACGCAATGACGTCGGGGTGCCCGTCGCCATTCACGTCGGCAATGGCGGCGTCCTCGGGCGCCGCGGCCTCGGCGCCAGAGGCCAACGTGATATTGACCCAGTGGTCAGGGTCCGACGACCCGAAGGCGAGCCGGATGTGTCCGTCCGGCACCCCGTCGTATTGCGTGTCAGACTCATGGACGGAGACGATGTCCTCGAAACCGTCGCCGTCGAGGTCTCCCATCACGAGCCCGTCGCTTCCGCTGACGAGCACGCCTGTCGTTGCAGGGTCGTCGATCAAGTGCTCACGCCAGGAAATGTACTCACCGCCCGGCGTGCGAGCCTGGGTTAGCGTCTCACCAACCGGGGGCTGCGCCGCGCTCCAACCGGCGGACAAGCAGATTAGAAAGAACAGTGTGGTGCGCATGTCGTCCTCGCGTCATGAATGCCGTCGTCTTGGCTGACCGGGTCGAGTAGGAAGTTGTCCAACGCATCTGTATCACTTTTCCCTGGGTCTCCAGGAAACCAAGGAGTGCCTCGTTTATCTCCGGCGGCCGGCCACGCCTGACCAAGCCGCGGTATGGAGTTTCTCCGGTGGCGTTGGATTTGTGCATGACGACGTACCCGCGTGAACTGTGCGGGCTCGGTGTCACAGGATGCGCTCATTATCTCACCGTGGGACGCCCGGATCGTCGAAGCGGGACGCACTCGTGGGTGCAGACGACGGTCGAGCGAAGATTTGCAGCATGGCCGCCCGGTTCCGAGCCCGCGCGGTGGATGACCCGTTTCTGGCGGCGTCACCCTGGATTAGTGCTATGCTGCCCCCAGTTACCCGTGAAGCGACTTCGCGTCGCGCATGAAGCAATGGGCTTCGCCACCGGTTGCCAGGTCAGGGGTCGCGCCGCTCCCAGAACCGCGACCCGTTTACCCGACTGTGTCGGGCTGCGTTGACCGACCGAACGGGTTTTTTCCCAGGAGCAGGTGCTTGCGGCGACGGAATCTCGCGCGCGGCGGCGTGTTCGCAGCGGTCTTGATTGGCGCTGGATTAGGTGCACTCTGGGCGGCGGAGCGGGTCCCCGTGCGCTTGGGATCCGTCCAGTCGTTACCGCCCCTTGCTGGCAGCTGGGCTCCGGCGGCCCAGGTCCGGCCGATCTTCCGTCGTGAGGATGTCCGACCGACGTTACGGAACCCGAGTGCCAACGCCCGCGAGTTCTTCTTCACACGAGCCATCTACAACAGCGGCTATCGCTGGAGCTCGTGGGCGACCGACTACCCGAAGGCGGACCGCCAGTTCCTCGTCATTCTGGATCGTCTGATCGACGTCGACGCCTACGAGGGCGAGAACGCGGTCAGACTCGATGACGCGTCCGTCCGGAAATACCCCTTCCTGTATGCGCTCGAGGTGGGGGACATGTATATGACCGAAGCCGAGGCTCAGGGGTTGCGGGACTACCTGATGGCCGGTGGCTTCCTGATGATCGACGACTTTTGGGGCACCTGGGAGTGGGCCAATTTCGAGGCCGAAATCCGACGGGTGTTACCCGAGTTTCCGATCGTCGATATCCCGCTCGATCACCCGATTTTCAACACGGTCTACAACATTGATGAGATCGTCCAGGTTCCAGCAATCAATAACGCGCAGGGTGGGCCGACCTGGGAACGAGACGGGTACGAGGCGCAGGTCAAGGGCATCTTCGACGAGAACGGTCGGTTGATGGTCATCATTAACTGGAACACCGACATCGGAGACGCCTGGGAGTGGGCTGAGAGCCCGTATTATCCGTTGCGCTACTCGACCTATGCGATCGAGATCACAGTAAACATCATTGTGTATGCGATGAGTCACTAGTAGATGTAGATACTTGACCGCACGGTGCGAGCGCGACCGCTCGTTCGCGTGCCGGCTGTGTGAATATCGATGTTCGAGTCGCTGTTCGAGTTTCTGTTCAAATACCGTCCCCTCGTCTTCGACCAGGGTACGTTAGCCTTCAGGCCGACCGTGGCGACCTATGTCGCGACGCTCCTGGTCATTGCCGTCGGGGTTGTTACCCTCCGCACATACCAGAGGGTGCGTGCCCACAGTCGTCCTGTCGACCGGCATGTCCTCACCGGGATTCGTCTGACGATTCTGGCGCTCTTGGTGCTGTGTCTGTTTCGCCCGGTTCTCGTGATCTCACAAGTTGAGCCGCAACAGAATTTCCTGGGCGTGCTCATCGACGACTCACGCAGCATGCAGATCGCCGACCGCGATGGCGCGACGCGTGCCGACTTCGTGACCGAGCAGTTCGGGGCGGAGAGCGGGCTGTTGGGCGCATTGACTGACCGGTTTGCGGTCCGCCTCTTCAGTTTCTCCAACGGCACGGACCGGGTTGAGCAAGCAGAGGGCTTGTCGTATGACGGCACGCAAACCGATCTCGGGCAGGCCTTAACACGGGCCCACGAGGAGCTGTCGGGTGTCCCGTTGTCGGGTCTCGTGGTGGTCAGTGACGGCGCCGACAACGTCGACGGATCGCTTCCCGACACGCTGTTGCCGTTGCAGGCGGCTGGGGTGCCCGTGTTCACGGTCGGACTCGGCCGTGAAGAGTACTCGCGCGACATTCAGCTGAGTCGGATCGATACACCGCGGTCAGTGCTCAAGGGCGCCGCGCTGGTCGTTGATGTCGTGGTGGCTCAGACCGGCTATCGAGGTGAGCAAGTCAACCTCTTGGTCGAAGACGAGGGGCGCATCGTTGCCGATGAGGCACTCACGCTGCCGCCAGACGGCGAACCCGCTACTGTCCGTGTCCGATTTACCGCCGCTGACGCGGGCCCGAGACTTTTCACGTTCCGGATCGCGCCAGAGCCGGATGAAATGGTTACCCAGAACAACGAGCGACACGCCCTCATCGTGGTCGAGGACACGCGCGAGAAGGTCCTCTACTTTGAAGGCGAGCCTCGTTGGGAGGTGAAGTTTTTGCGTCGGGCGGTTGCCGACGACGAGAACCTCCAGCTCGCGGTGCTCCAGCGGACGGCCGAAAACAAGTTCATGCGGATGGGCGTCGAAGACGCCGATGACCTCGTTGAAGGATTTCCCCGGACTCGAGCGGAACTGTTTCAATATCGTGCGCTTATCCTGGGCGGGATCGAAGCGAACCACTTCACACCCGACCAGCTGCGTATGATCGCCGACTTTGTTAGTGAGCGTGGCGGTGGCTTGCTGATGCTCGGCAGCCGACGCTCGTTTGCTGAGGGTGGCTACGCTGGAACCCCGGTAGCGGATGTGCTCCCGGTGGTCATCGAAGAGCGCGACGGCTCCGGGGAGTCAGAGTTCTTTGTCGAAACCGAAGTGCGCCCGACCCGGGCCGGCGCCACCCATCCGGCCACGCAGATCGCCGAGACCGAAGAGACCTCTGGTGCACGGTGGATGGAGCTTCCTCCTATCACGCTCGTGAACCCGGTTCGCGAGGTCAAACCAGGTGCCACGACACTGCTGACCAGCGGCGACGAACAGCTGGTGGTGCTCGCCTTCCAGCGCTACGGGGCGGGGAAGGCGCTCGCGTTTCCTGTCCAAGACTCGTGGATGTGGCAGATGCACGCCGACATTGATGTCGACGATCAGACCCACGAGACGTTGTGGCGGCGTTTGCTCCGATGGATGGTCGATGGAGTGCCAGACCAGGTCGTCGCCGATCTACCGCAAGACCGAGTAGAGCTCAACGAGTCATTGTCGCTGGAGGCCGAAGTCGACGACGCCAACTACGAAGAGGTGAATACCAGTCAAGTGTCCGCCTGGATCACCGATCCGGATGACGAGCTCCTTGAGGTGGCGATGGATTGGACCGCTGACCGCGACGGCGTCTATGGCTCGGAGTTCACGCCTCGGAAAGAAGGGCTGTACGAAGTCCGGATCGAGGCCACTGCCGACGGCGAGCTTCTGGGCAGTGACACGACATATCTGCGAGTGGCTCCCAGCGACTCGGAGTACTACGACTCGACCCGACGCACGTCGCTGCTTGAGCGGATCGCCAACGAAACCGGGGGGCGCTTCTACACCGACGATACGGTCGACGCATTGGTCGATGACGTGCAGACAGTTGGCGGCGGCGTCACGGTGATTCAAGAGCGCGACTTGTGGGACATGCCCGGTCTGCTGCTCGCGTTCCTCCTGCTCGTTCTTGGCGAGTGGGGGTATCGTCGGGCCCGGGGGTTGGCGTGACGAAGAGCGAGTGGCGTACGCGTCTCATCGGGATGGCGGTCGGGGCACTGCTGGTGACGGCTGGCCCGGTCCTCGCGCAACAGACACACGTGATTGTCGTCACCGGGCTGAGCGGCGATCCGGTGTATGCCGAGCAGTTCCATGAGTGGGCGACGACACTCATCGATGCCGCGACCCAACGTTATGAGCTTCCCGACGAGAACGTAACCTACCTGGCGGAGAAGGTCGAGGTCGATCCGGGTCGGGTGGATGGACGCTCCACGCGTGAGAATGTCGAGCAAGCGCTGGCGTCAGTGACCGAACAGGCTGCCCCGAATGATCATGTCTTGATACTTCTGATCGGACACGGGAGTTATCAAAATGGAGAGTCGCGGTTCAATCTGCCGGGGCGCGATCTCACGGCCGAGAACTACGCCGTGCTCCTCGAGTCGTTGAACTCCCAGCGGGTCTCATTCGTCAATGCCGCGACGGCAAGTGGCGGGTTCATCGAGGCGTTGTCTGGTGAGGGGCGCACGGTGGTTACCGCAACCCGAAGCGGTGGCCAATGGAACGAGACCGTGTTCGGGGGGTATTTCGTGGCCGCGTTTGCGGATGGCGAAGCTGAGTCGGACCAGAACAAGGACGGTCGTGTGTCGGTGCTTGAGGCGTTCGAATACGCCGTGCTGCAGGTTGCTCGTGTCTATGAATCGGACGGGCGGCTCCAAACCGAGCATGCCCTCCTTGACGACAATGGCGACAAGGAGGGCACCCGCGAGCCCGACCCGTTGGCCTCCGACGGCGCCCTCGCCCGCACGTTGTTTATGACCGGGGGCGACGGCACCGGCATTGCGGGTCTACCCGACGATCCGGCCCTCCGGGCCCTCTATCAAGAACGGCTTGCGATTCAGGAACAGGTCGAGGCGCTCCAGGCCACCCGTGGTGGAACGGACGAGGCCACCTACCAAGCCGAAATGGAGAAGCTGCTCGTGGCGATGGCGCTCAAGGGCCGCGAGATTCGAGCGGCGGAAGCGGAGGGCGACGTTCGTTGAGCGTTGCGTGAAGACGCGTCATGGGTACACGTGCAAGACGACTCGGTGTGGTGTTGACGGTGGCCATCTCACTGGCCGGAGGCGCCGGGATGGCGGCTGGCGTGGCTGGGGGGACGACCACACGCCTCAAGGCCGGGGATGACCGTCTCCCGGTGTCGGGACCGGTTCAATTCGACGGCCGGTTCGTGTTCGCCCGTATCCGGTACGCGGACGGCTACGCCGGTGGCGGCTTTGCCTACCGGCAGGATCTGCCTTGGGCGCATGATTATCCACGCGCTGAGGCCAACCTCATGCAGATTCTGGAATCGATCACCTTTGTCGACCCATACCTGGGGGCTGACGGGGGGACGATTCTGATGTTGGACGACCCGAACCTGTTCAAGTACCCGTTCGCGTATATGTCGGAGCCTGGGTACTGGAGCTTGTCCGAGGTGGAAGCGGTCGGGTTGAGGAACTACCTGCTCAAGGGCGGATTCTTGATTTTCGACGATTTCCATAGTGACGCGCACTGGTACAACCTGGAAACCCAGATGCGCAAAGTGTTGCCCGAGCTGCGCTGGATCCAGCTCGAGGCTACGCACCCGGTGTATCACGTGTTTTTCGACATCGATTCGCTCGAGTATGAACAGGCCTATCCGGGCTACGACCCGATCTTCTTTGGACTCTTCGAGCAGAACGATCCCAACGGGCGTCTATTGGCCGTGGCGAATCACAACAACGACATCGGCGAATACTGGGAATACTCAATGACCGGCTGGGTACCGATCGATCTGTCGAATGAGGCATTCAAGCTAGGCGTGAACTACATCTTGTATGCGTTGACACATTGAGCCGGCTGGGTACGGCCGGTTGTTTCCCATGAGAGCACTGTGCCTCGGACCGTTCTCGGCGCGAAGGAGCCATCGTGAACGAATTTGCGGATCAACCGACTGACCTTGAGAATCCCGACGACATTGCGCTGGCCGATCGTATGAAGGCCGGACGCGAACAGATTCTCATTGAGCTCCGCAAGAAGATCATCGGTCAGCAAGAGGTCATGAACGAGACACTCCTGACCCTCTTGGTCGGTGGTAACAGTCTGATCATTGGTGTGCCGGGTCTGGCCAAGACCCTACTGATCCAGACGATGGCTCAGGTGCTCGACCTCAAGTTTGCCAGAATCCAGTTCACCCCGGACTTGATGCCCTCTGACATCACCGGCACCGACATCATTCAAGAGGATGCCAAAACCGGTGGGAGAAAGATGGTGTTCGCTCCCGGGCCGGTGTTCACCAATGTCCTCCTCGCCGACGAGATTAACCGGACGCCCCCCAAGACCCAGTCGGCGCTTCTCGAAGCGATGCAGGAGCATCGAGTCACGGTCCAGGGGCGCACGTATACGTTGGAGGAGCCGTTCTTTGTGTTCGCCACCCAGAACCCGATCGAGCTCGAGGGCACCTATCCGCTACCAGAAGCACAGCTTGACCGGTTCATGTTCCACATCGTTATCCAGCATCCACCGGAAGACGAAGAGCTGGAGGTCGTTCGCACGACGACCGGTCTCGCCGAACCGGAGTATCAGCATGCCGTCACCGGAGCGGACCTCGTTGAATTCCAAAGGCTTGTCCGCAAGGTCCCGGTCTCAGAACCGGTCATGCGCTACGCGTTGAGTATGGCTCGCACGAGCCGGCTCACAGGGGATGATGCTCCCGACTTTCACCGGTGGGTGGCCTATGGGGCCAGCGTGCGCGCCGCACAATATCTGATTCTCGGGGGCAAGGCCCGAGCCCTCACCGAGGGGCGGTATCACGTCAGCTTCGAGGACATCCGCGCGCTGGCCCATCCAGTACTCCGTCATCGGATACTCCTCAACTTCCACGCCGAGTCGGAAGGGATCACGTCGGACCAGATTGTCGACCAGTTGCTCGAGGCCGTCCCGGTCCCGACGTCGCAGATGTAACGGCGCTTCAGCTTATGACCACGTCTCCGCCTTCGTCACCCGGTGCGCGGTTTATCGACCCCAAGGTGCTGGCTCGAGTGGGTAGCCTCGAGCTGGCGGCCCGGTTCGTCGTCGAGGGGTTTATCAACGGTCTGCACAAAGCGCCGTATTTGGGGATTTCGATTGACTTCGCCGAACACCGCGGATACATGCCCGGTGATGATATTCGACGAGTCGATTGGCGTTTGTTTGCTCGAACCGACAGGTTCTACGTCAAGCAGTTCGAGGCCGACACCAACACAAACTTCTCCGTGTTGTTCGATGTGTCGAAGTCGATGAACTTCGGCAGCCGCGGCATTACCAAACTCGACTACGGACGTTTCCTGGCCGCGTGTCTGAGCTATCTCAGCACGAAACAGCGGGACCGGGTCGGTATCATCACGTTTGATTCGGACATCGTTGAACGAGTGCCCCCCTCGGCCAAGCATTTCGAGGTCAGTCTCCACACGCTTGACCGAATGACTGCCAGCCGACCCGGCGCACTTGGCCCCCCCCTGTACAAGGCAACCGAGTTCTTCAAACGGCGCAGTATCTTGGCCGTGATCTCCGATTTCTATGAAGAACCGGAAGCGGTGCTCGATGCGGTGAAGCCACTACGCTTCGCCGGCAACGATGTGATCTTGTTTCATATTCTCGACCCGGCGGAGGTCGACTTTCCCTACGACGACTCAAGCAGCTTCCAGGACCTCGAGACCGGGCGCAAGGTGCCGGTGGTCCCGGACAAGTTGCGTGACCAGTATCGGGAGATCGTCCAAGAACACATCGATGCGGTCAGCCAGCTGTGTAGTCAGAATCGTATTGACTACGCATTTATGAACACGCGCGTCCCACTGGACCACGCGTTGTTCAAGTATTTGGCGATGCGGCACAAGCTCACCAAGGTGCGTTGATGGCTTTTCTGACCCCTTTGTTTCTCGCGGCGATTGCGGCGCTTGGTGTGCCCGTGCTGCTGCACATGATTCAACGTCAACGCACGGAGGTTATCGAGTTCCCGTCGTTGATGTTTGTCAAGAGGATTCCGTTCCACTCCCTTCGTCGTCAACGAATTCGGCACTGGCTCCTGTTGTTGCTTCGCTGCGCGGCGTTGCTGCTCTTGATCGCGGCGTTTGCCAGACCGTTTTTCCAGTCGACGACGCTGGCCGCGGTGGCCGGTGGGGCCCGTGAGGTTGTGGTACTCCTTGACCGGTCCTACAGCATGGCCTATGGCGATCGCTGGGATCGCGCCCGCGCCGCCGCGCGTGGGGTGGTGCGAGACCTTTCCCCGGCCGACCAGGCGACCGTGATTCTGTTCGATAGTGGTGCGGTGGCCGGGCGACGATCAACGACCGACCAAGCTAGTCTTCTTGCGGCCATCGATGGGTCAGCCATCGGGGCGGGCACGACACGATTTGGGCCACCCCTCCAACTCGCTCAGGGGATTCTGGAAGATTCGGATCAACCACTTCTCGAGGTGGTGCTGATCAGCGACTTTCAGCAGGTCGGTGTCGATAGTGCGGCCAACGTCAGGTTTCCCGCGGGGACGGTCGTGACGCCGGTGCAGGTGGCGAGTGAGGAAGCGACGCCCAATATCAGCGTGGTGGGGGCGTCGGTACAACGAGACATGTTTGCCAGTCGCGAGCGGGCGACGGTAACCGCGAGACTGGCCAATCGGGGTAACGAGACAGTCGAAGGGCTCCGAGTGGCCCTCGAGCTTAACGCCTACGAGCTCGAGTCATTGCCAGTGACGATTGAAGCAAATAGTGCGGCTACGGTGACCTTTGCGCCATTCACGGTCGAGGACACCGCGATGCCAGTGTCGGTTCGCGCGAGCGTGGATGCGCTCCCACACGACGACGTGTTCCATTTCACGGTGTTGCCTGGTGACGTCGTGTCGGTGCTCGTCATTGGGGGGCCGGGTACACCCAGCACACCGGTTGCTCCGCTGGACCCTGAGCCGTCTGACACGTCCGAGCCGTCGGCTCAGAGCCCGGAAACGGACATCCCGCTTCCGGACACGATGCCACCGGCTACGCCCGCAGCGGAAACGGTCGCCGTGACGAGACCGATGACCCCGTCTGACACGACCGATACGAGTCTCTATCTCCGGCGCGCGCTTGGCGTCGGCACCAGTCCGTTGTTCAGCCCGATCGTGCGTCCGGTGGGGGAAGTCACACTCGACGATATCGCCGTCGCCACGGTGATCGTGCTCAACGATGTGGGGCTCCCGAGCGGCGCGATCGGCGAAGCGATCACTCGTTTTGTCGAAGACGGGGGCGGACTCTGGGTGGCGCTCGGTGAAGACGTGCGCTGGCCGGGCGACAAAGTAGACCTGCTGCCCGGTACGATGGACATTCCCGCCGACCGCGATGGTCGGGGCGGCGTGCTCGGGTTCGTGGACTACAGCCACCCGATTTTCGAGGTGTTTGGATCACCTCGAAGTGGCGATCTGACCACCCCGCGCTTCTTTCGGCATCGGCCACTCGCGCTCCATCCTGAAAGCGCTGTGCTGGCTCGTTTCGACAATGGGGATCCCGCCATGGCCGAACGGACCGTCGGCGCGGGACGGGTGCTGGTGTGGACCACGACCATCGATAGCTTTTGGAACGATTTTGCCCTCAAGTCGATCTATCTTCCGTTTGTCCACAAAGTGATCGAGTATCTGGCGGAGTATCGGTCACCCACGCCGTATCTCACGGCCGGACAGGTGTTGGATCTCGCGCAATATCCGGCGGCAGCCGGTCTTGATCTGACCGGTGGCAATCTGGTGGTTCGAGACCCATCGGACGATCGTGTTGATGTTCGGCTGGGGACCGAGGAGACCGAGGCCGCGTTTGTCGACCTCGCCGAGCAAGGTTTCTACGAATTGCGCGACACCGAGGCCGCCCAAGGGGAACTGGTCATGGTGGCGGTGAACGTCGATCTCGCCGAGTCGAATCTGAGTTCGGCGGATCCACAGGAGCTCGTCGGGCTCGTCACGGGACGGGCTGCGGGAGACCGGTCGGTTGCCACTGAAAGGGAAATACGGCCCGAGGAGCTGGAGAGACGGCAAACGCTCTGGTGGTATTTGCTCATTGGCGCGCTCGGGTTTCTCGCGACGGAAACCGTCATGTCGAATCGCTTGTCCCGTACCGAGATCGACCCGGACGCGTAGCTAATGTCGTGTAGGGTTACGGAGACCCATGTCGTGTTGCCCCAAGGGCGCGAGGGTAGCCGGCGAGCGAAGCCGGGCCGATACGGTAAGATGAAGCCATCCCTGGCAACGAAAGGCCAACGATGCTGAGTAACTCCCGGTCATCTGGAAGCCGTCACGAATTGGTTCGTGTGATCCGCCGTGTGCGGAACCGTTGGCGACTTCGTATCCTGTTGCGAAGTTTGGCCATCATACTGGCCACCGGGCTGACGGCGTTCCTTGTATCGTCCTACGGGCTTGAGTTCTTCCGGTTCTCGGCCGGCTCCGTGGTGGCTTTCCGAGCGCTGACCTATCTCACCCTGGCCGGTCTGACGTATTGGTATCTGCTTCGCCCACTGATCCGATCGGTGTCGGATGAGCGAGTGGCGCTCTATCTCGAGGAACATGAACCGTCGCTCCAGGCCAGCGTGCTCAGTGCGCTCGAGGAGACGAAACGCGGAGAGCGGCTGGAGAGCCCGGATTATTCACCCGCCTTGGTCGATCGCCTTGTGCGGTCAGCGGTCGATCACTGTCGCGATCTGGATCTCGATTCGGCCGTGGAGAGTCAGAAGATCCGTCGTTCGTCGAGCTATCTCGCGGCGGCCACCACTGCCGCACTGCTTGCATTCCTCTTTGGACCGTCATACCTCCAGCATGGTGCCAGCGCCTTGATGGCTCCCACCGGGAGTCTGGAGGCCGCGAGTCCATACAGCATCGATGTTTTCCCTGGTGACATCACGGTCGCCAGGGGGGCCGACCTCAATGTGTCGGCGCAGCTACTAGGGTTCGAAACGAATGACGTCAACCTCTTCATGCGCGCCAGCCCGAGCGCGCCGTTTGAGAGCATGCCTCTCATTCCTCAGGGGGCGCCTGAAGGCGAACCACCGCAGATCGGTGCGTTTGAAACGGTGATTTTCGACGTCCGGGAGGAAACGGATTACTTCATCGAAGCCTTCGGTGTCCATTCCGAGACGTTTCGGGTCGACGTGATCGACCTCCCGTATGTAGAGCATCTTGAGCTGGAGTATCACTTTCCCGAGTACACGGGGCTGGAGCCTCGACTGATCCAGGATGGTGGTGACATCGCGGTGCTGCGAGGCACCGAGGTTCATCTTCGTGTCTTTCCCACCATGAGCACGCCGGCCGGACAGCTCGTGTTTGACGAAGGAAGTTCGACCGAGCTGACGCGGCGTGAGGACGGGGTACTCACCGCCAGCTTTGTGATCGAAGAGGACGGTTTCTACCAGGTCGAATTGGAAGGTCCCAGCGGCGAGCCGGTGGACGCGTCACCGCAATACACCATCGACGTGCTGACCGATCAGGCGCCGTCGGTGATGTTTGTCAAGCCAGGGCGTGATACGACGGCCAATTCCATTGAAGAGGTCTATCTTGAGGCGCGCGCTGACGACGACTTCGGCGTGCGCTCGCTGAGTCTTACCTATTCGGTGAATGGCGGCCCGGAAGAAACGGTTGAGCTTTTCGACTCTGATGAGGGAGGTCTGAAGGAGGTCTCCGCGGGGCACACGCTGTTCCTGGAGGAGTTCGAGCTCGAGCCGGGCGACTTCGTGTCGTATTACGGGAGCGCCGGTGATAACCAGGCAGGTACAGACCGTGTCGTTAAGAGCGACCTGTATTTCGTCCAGATTCGGGCGTTCCGTCGTGACTTCCGGGCGGCGCAGTCCCAAGGCGGGGGCGGCGGCGGTGGTGGCGGCGGTGGGGACGCCCGGGCGCTGTCTGAGGCGCAACGCCAGGTCATCTCTGCGACGTTCAACGTCATCCGAGATCGTGAGACGTTCGACGACGAGGAGTTCCGTGAGAATGTCGTGTTCCTGACCCTGGCCCAGGGGCGGTTGCGTGAACAGGTCGAGACTCTCGTGCGCCGGATGAACAGCCGGGTTATGCCGGCCGACCCCGCATTCCGATCGATTCTAGCCGTCCTCCCCCGGGCGGCCGAGGAGATGCAGTCGGCCGAAAATCTTCTTGGAGAACAAGATGTCGACGCCGCGCTTGCGGCGGAGCAGCGCGCCTTGCAACAGCTGCAGCGGGCAGAAGAGGCATACGACGAAGTACGGGTGCAGCAGAGCGGTGGCGGCGGCGGTGGTGGTGGAGGACAGAACGCGGCGGAAGATCTTGCCGACCTGTTCGAGTTGGAGCTCGACAAGCTGCAGAATCAGTACGAGACGGTGCAACGGGGCGAGCAACAGAACTCCGACAACCAGATCGACGCGCTGATGGAGCGGCTTCGTGAGCTCGCTCGTCGTCAAGAGCAAGAGGCTGAGCGGCAGCGTCGTCGCGCCCGCGGCGGGCAGACGGCTCGTGCTGGTGGTGGAGCCTCCCAGCGAGCGCTGGCGGAAGAGGCCGAAGAAGCGGCCCGACGTCTCGAGCGGCTGGCCCGTGAGCAACAGTCGCCGCAGATGATGCAGGCGGCTCGAAGACTTCAGGAAGCGGCGGACGCGATGCGCCAGGCGGCCGCGAATGCCGATAACCAGGGGTTTTCCGAGGCGGCGTCCGCCCTTGACCGCTTGCGTGAAGTCGAGCGGCAACTCCAGGGAGAGCAGAGCAGTCGGCTGGCTCGCGACATCGAGGACGCCCAGCGCCGAGCTTCGGAGCTCGCGACGGAAGAGGCAGACATTGCCCAGCAGGTGGAAGGTCTGGCTAACCTGAGTGACGAGGAGCGTCCGGAGCGCATCCAACGGCTGATCGAGCGTAAGGAGCAGATGGGGGCCGACGTGGCGGACCTCGAGCGCGATCTCGATTCTACGTCCGCAGAGTTCCGTCGGGATGAGCGGGCGGCCTCCCAGGAGCTGCAAGAGGCGGCCAACGGAATTCGCGAGAGCAAGCTGAAAGAAAAGATCCGTTACTCGCGCGGATTGGTCCGTGCCCGCTCACCTGAGTATGCACAGCAGTTCGAAGCGGAAATCGGTGGCGATATCGCCGATCTTGAGCAAGAGCTCGCCGAGGCGGCCGAGGCGGTCGGGAACCTGGAAGGGACCGGAATTGAACAGGCTCTGGGCCAGACTCGAGATTTGGTCCGTGGTCTCGAATCGCTCGAACAGCGGATTCGGCAGGGTGGCGAACGAGCCGCGAACGATGACGGCCAGGACGGCCAGCCCGGTCCTGAAGGCCAAGAAGGCCAAGAAGGCCAGGCTGGGCAACAGGGCCAGCAAGGTCAAGGGGAACAGACAGGTCAGGGTCAAGGACAGGCCCGTTCAGGAGAACAGCAGGGTGGTCAGGCCGATGGTGGAGGCGATGCGTTCGGGGGGGCCTTCGGTGGTTGGGGTGGTCCCGGTAATCGTCGACCCGGCGACTGGGAGTTCGACCCGCGTGATGTGCGGCAGTGGCAGCGCGAGTTCCGTGAACGCGGGGCCGAGGCGCAAGATCTGCAGCGCATGCTGCGAGCGGAGAATTTTGGCGACGTCGGAGATCTTGCCGACGTCATACAGGCCATGCGAGCGCTTGACGACCCGCGCACGTATCAGGACATCGAGGAGATTGCGCGGCTCCAGACATTCGTTATCGAAGGTCTGAAACGGTTCGAGTACCGACTACGACGCGAAGTCGACGGGGACAGCGACGAGCTGTATCTTGCAAGCAGCGACGAGGTCCCGGATGGATTCCGCGACCTGATCGAGGAGTACTTCAAAGCGTTGGCCGACCAGTAAGGGCGCGAGCCCGCGGTGTTGGTCGGGGCAACAACCCACGAGTGATGCGTAGCGGTCCCTTTTCTGGTACACGCAGGACCGTCGTGTGGGTCGTCGTGGTGGTGTTGCTCGGTGGGTCGTCCGTGGCGCTCGCGCAACGCTGGTGGCGTCGCGAGCCGCCACGATTTCCGGATGCCGTCCCCACCCACCGGTTGTTTACATTTGCGCGCGGACTCTATCAGAGTACCCATCGTGAGCGTGGCGGCCAAGGCTGGTATACGGATTATCCCGACGCCGATATCAACTTCACAATCCGTATCTCTGAGCTCACCCACACACCGGTCGGTCTTGACCCGTTCGATGAACCAGACCACGTTGTTGTACGGCTGACCGACCCTGAACTGTTCAACTACCCGTTTCTGTTCATGTCCGATGTCGGCACCAGTTGGTTCAGCGTCGAGGAAGCTGCGCGGCTGGGTGCATACTTGGGTAAGGGGGGGTTCTTGTGGGTTGACGATTTCTGGGGGCCCTATGCGTGGGAGCAGTGGTCGGCCGAGATTGGGAAAGTCTTGCCCCCCGGACAGTATCCCATCGTGGACATCCCAATGAGCGACCCCATCCACCACGGAATGTATGACGTGGAGTCCATTCCGCAGATTCCGTCGATTCAACACTTTCGGCGCGTGGGTGGAATGACGACATCAGAGCGTGGTTCGCAGAGTGCCGAGGTACACGTCCGCGGTATCTACGACGAGCACGGCCGCCTCATGGTGTTGATGACCCACAACACGGACATCGCCGACGGTTGGGAACGAGAGGGCGAAGACTACGAGTTTTTCTATCGTTTTTCCGTGACCTCGTATGCTATCGGGATCAACTTCATCCTTCACGCCATGACACACTAGTCTTGGTCTACGAGTGAGCGCGTGTAAAGCACCAACGTCGGCCGCTCCGCCGTGCACCGAACGGACGTCCTATCGTGACGACGACTCAACTTCTCGAAACCGTCGAACAAGAACCCACGGAGCCGGCCGAAGCCTGTGTGATCTGGCTCCATGGGCTCGGCGCCGATGGGAATGACTTTGTTTCGCTGCCGCCTGAACTGGGTACACCCTCGGATCTTCCGATCCGATATGTGTTTCCGCATGCGCCAGAAATGTCGGTCACGCTCAACATGGGAATGCGGATGCGGGCGTGGTACGACATCGTCAGTCTGGACTCCCGCGGGCAAGACGAGCCAGGCATCAGACGATCTGCAGCGTCTATCGCGGATCTCGTCGGTCGTGAGATCGCGCGCGGGGTGCCCTCCTCCCGGATTGTACTCGCCGGATTCTCTCAGGGTGCCGCGATGGCTTTGTTCACCGGACTACGTTACCCAGAGCCGCTGGCCGGCATCGTCGCCTTGTCCGGATATCTTCCGTTGCTCGAATCCTTGTCGACTGAGGCCGCCGCCGCGAACCGGGAACTCGAGGTGTTTCAGGCGCACGGACGTCATGACGATGTCGTTCCGCAGACCCTGGGGCGCGAGTGCGCCGACCACCTGCGGAGTTTCGGATATGCGGTGACATGGCACGACTATGCGATGGCCCACGAGGTATGTCTCGAGGAGATTCAGGAGATCGGCCGGTGGCTCGTGACGGCGCTGACCCGAGACCGAGACAAGTGACGCCGGATATTAATGTGACCCGACGACACGAGGAGGCGAAGTGAAAAAGGTCTGGACGCTGCTCACGTTTGGTCTGTTTGCCTGGGGTGGCTGTAGCGGCGCCGGTCCTGACGACATGCCTGC
>JAYZGM010000010.1:0-16291 GCA_036336225.1 Acidobacteriota bacterium
ATCAGCCGCGTACGGTCGAGCTCCACATAGCCCTCTGGCGTGAACTGGGCGATGATGAGCTCGCCGTCGTCGTTGTTGACGAAGTAGCGGTCGCGGTGACGCACGAAAAAGGCGGCGCCCCAGCGAGCCTGTGCTGTCATCTGGTCGCTCATCCAGAGTCGCTCCCCGGTTCTGGCGTCGAGACCGCGGAGCTCTCCGTAGCTGCCCACGCCGTAGATATGGTTATCGATGATGAGTGGGGTGGTGATGAGCGAATGCAGCCCCTCGGTTTGGTCTGGTAGCTCGCTGCGAGCATTGCCCTGCCAGAGCATCGAGGCGGTCGGACGGTCTTGGCTGAGGCGCATCATCATGGAGCCGTTGTAGAACTGCGAGACAAACAAGTAGTCGCCGTTGTGAACTGGTGTGGCGACCGACAGGCCGGAGCGCGCTTCCCAATCCTGGCTCCAGTACACCTCGCCCGTCTCGGGATCAAGCGACGCAAGTGCGGCCGCGTGCCACACGATGAGCTGGCGCGTGCCACCAGCCTCATAGATGATCGGTTGACCGTAACCCATCTCTCCGACGACTTCGATAGCACGCCAAATTTCGGCGCCGGTCTGCTTGTCGAATGCCATCACGAGTGCATCGGGTTCGCCCCCCACTATGGCGATGAGCTTGTTTCCGTCCACCAGTGGTGCACTGGCGACGCCCCACGTTGGTACGCTGGTGTCATAGTCCTCGACATAGTCCTTCTGCCACAGAACGCTACCGGTCTCCACGTCGAGACAGAAGAGTCGCCCGGTCGCTCCGACGACATACAAGCGGTTCTCATCTACGGTTGGTGTGGCTCTGGGGCCCACGGCATATGACGCCATGAGCATCCGGTAGCTTGTGTGCCACTCATGGGTCCAGAGCACCGCCCCGGTGGTCTCGTCCAAGGCGACGACGCGCTCGACGCCGTCGAGCGTGCGTGATTGGGAATCCTCTTGCCAATCAAGTACAAAGATACGGCCATCAGCCACGGCCGGACCCGCGTAGCCGGAGCGGAGTGGCGTTCTCCACTGAACGCGGAGTCCGTTATCGGGAAATCTTTCGACGACACCGTCCTCGTGCCAGACGCCTAATCGATCACGTCCGCGCCATTGCGCCCAGTCGTCGGCGCTGAGCGCAACGCTCCCCAAGCTGATCACGACCGTCGTCGCGATACCCCCTACCGTCCACATCGTCGGTGTCGTTCTCATGACCTGGTATTGTGTCCGATTTGGTGCTCTCCTTACTCACCCGACAGTCAGAACTGCTCCACCCCCTCTGTGGCGTCGTGGACGAGATGGCGCTCTACGCGATAGACGACCGGCAGGTTCCCGGGGTATCGAGTGAGCCAGTCGGGCTCGGCGGGGCTCGGCAGCTCGAGGGGAAGAGGCCTATGGCCGTAACGTCGCTGACGACAAAACGGGTGCTGGTGGTTGCCTGGTCTTTACGCACGCGGTAATGACGCCGCATGGGACGGCGTGGCTGGCCATGCCGCGGAACGCAGAGGCGGCAAAAGCCCGCAGTATACTCGCGACGCTGGGTCTCCCGCCCGAAAGGTGCTGGAGATCGTACTGATACAGGCCCTGGTGTCCTCCATCCGCGGTTTGCCGCCTAACTCCTGGTCCGGTCCGGACGGGCATGTCTTCGGGCGTTCCCTCGAAATCCGACGCCATGATTTGTGAGCTCGGGGTCGGCGTGGTCGGGGTCGGGGTGATGGGGACACTGCGAATCGCCACCATACTGGACCATCCCCACACGACCCTCTGCGCAGTGGCCGACGTGGATTCTACGCGGACGCGTCCATGGGCCAGACGTACACGAACCACGACCGACTACCGTCAACTTGTCGAAGACCCGGCGATCCACGTGGTGGTTGTGTCGACCCCGGCGCATTTACATGAAGCCGTCGCCATCGCGGCCCTGGAGTCAGGTAAGCACGTTCTCTGTGAAAAGCCGCTTGCGACGACTGTCGACGCCTGCGCACGGATGGTCACGGCAGCGCGGCGCCACGAGCGCATCTTGGCCGTCGGCTTCACCCATCGCTATTACCCATGTTTCCGATTCCTCCGTGAGGTCCTGGACACCGGCATCCTTGGTCCGCTCGATCACATGCGCGTCTCGGGCGGACATCTCGGCCCGTCCGGGTTCCGCGAGGTCTGGGAATATGAAAAGACCGGCGGCGGCGTGATGATGGACATCGGGTTGCACATGACAGATCTCGTTCGGTTTCTGGCCGCTGACATCGTGCGTGCCAACGGGACGACCGGCGCTCGGATTTGGCAGGTCGATCGATCGGAGGATCGCGCGATGGCGCTCTTTGACACCGCAAGCGGGGTTCCCATCGCGTATCAGGACACGTGGGACGAATGGAAGGGCTATCGTCTCTGTGTGGATCTCTATGGCACGGTCGGTGCGGCGCGAGGTTACTACGGACCTATGTTTAACCTCCTGGCCGTGCAGGACACGGCTGGACGCCGGCGTCGACGGTTCAAGTGGTATCTCGCGCAGAACCTTGGCGAACGGTTACGGGGCTGGCAGACCACGGTCCGGCGGGCATGTGCCGCCGAGCTTGACGACCTGCTGCGACGGCTCGACGGCGAAACGGTGTCACTGGGCTCGGGGGTGGATGGGCTTCGGGCACTTCAGGTCGCCGCGGCTGTCTACGAGAGCGCCGAACGCCGCACAGCTGTGAGCCTCGCACTGGACTGACGCGATTCCCCGAGGAGTCCCATGCACGGCGGTATCGATGTCACGGCGAGGCGAACTGGCGGGGGGCGTGTTCCCGATGTCTCGTGCACGAACGTGGGTCGAGTGCGACGGCGCCAACGATTACGGACTCTTTTTCGACATGAGCTACGAGCAGTGTCGCGCGATCGTCGTCCCGTCGTTCGTCGAAGGGTCTTGGGATCCACGGGTCGCGTCGGTGGCCTGTAGCACTTCGGTCGTGGCGACCCGTGCGAGTGCGGTCAGAGTCGCAAGACGACGTGCTGCGGGATTTTCCCGATTTGACCCGGGAGGACATCGGGCCGGCCTGGCGTTCGCGGCTGATCGCGAGCGGCGCGTGGTGGCGGTGGACAGAAAGTACCGCTGGTCTTCGACGAGAATCTGTCGTCCCACCTTTGTAACCGTCTGGTTGCCCCCTGGACCGATCGGGTTTACGCGCGGAAGGTCGGCCTTGCCGCGGCGGACGAGTCGGCCGCCTGGAACTACGCGCAGCCGCCCGACCGGGTGTTCGTGTGGAACGAGCACCCGTGCCGGGATCGTTCGCTGACGTGCGCACGTCTGTGGGTGTGGAAACGGGTGACGTGAGCGTTATCACGCTTGCGGCCATCCCGTCCTGAGCCTTGCTCAAAGGCCGTGTCGAGACAGGTCGGTCTGACAACCGTGACCGGGCTAGCCTACTCGGATGCCACCGCTCTCCCCTATGCCTATGACGCTGCCCGCAACGAAATCCACGCCTTCGTTTCTCGTGATGGCTTTTTTGGGACCCTGGTTACGAGGCCGACCACCAGCATCGCCGGTGGCGTCTACGAAGAGCTGACTTGTTGTGGGGGAGAGCTCTATGCCTCCTACGCCTACGCCAAGGGGCAGGTGGAATACGGCCAGCTCCGGCGGATTGACCTTGCCACCGGTGGAACCGTTGGCATCGTTTCCGTGGTGCCCGATGTTTCTCCCCAGAGTCTGCTGATAAACCACGTCGGTCCTGCCTCGCGAAGCCGAACCTGGCTGTGGATTGCCGCGACCGTGTTCGTGATCTCGCGCGGCGACTTTATCGTGTGGCGTGGGTGATGGGAGCGCGTCGGATCGAATGATTCAGGATGTCCTGATCTTCCAAGAGAAGTAGCCCCACAAGTCTCTCTGTACAGGTGTTGCGCATTGGGCGGTTCGCAATGCCCGTTGTGGCTGATACAGTCCACTCGTCTCGAGGGCGGTATCCATGCCGATCCAACGATGTACTGACATCAGAACAACGTTCAGGCTGCTCGTGTGGTTGGCAGCGGGCGCGGGGCTTGTGTGCTCCCCCGCCCGGGCCGACGATCTGCCCGCCGATATCATCGGGCAGTGGGACACCGGGGACGGCGCCTACGTGGAGGTGTATGAACGTGACGGGCTGTACCACGGGAAGTTTGTGCATTTCTATCATGAGCCGCCGGCAGACGGGGTTGATGCTGAAAACCCTGATCCGGAGCTAGTTGGGCGACCACTTCTGGGCGCCGATTTCATTCTCAACTTTCGGTTCGACGGGAAGAAGTGGAAAGACGGTCGTATCTATAACCCAGAGAATGGCAAGCAGTACAAGGCAGATCTTGAGCTCAAGGATGGTTTGCTCAAGGTGCGAGGATGGCTCGGGATACGGCTGCTGGGGCGCACCGTAGAGTGGACCCGGCTCGAGTGATGTCCCACTAGGAAGGTGCTGTTGGTGTCTCGTCGATGTGTCACGTCGTCCGTGTGTGTGGTCCTCCTCGCCGCGTCGGGTACGGTCCGGGGCTATGCCCAATCGACGGAGTTCGTGTCTGTGACGGACGCCATACTCCAGACGCCGGCACCTGATGATTGGTTGATGTGGCGGCGCACGTTGGATAGCTGGGGTTATAGCCCGCTCGACCAGGTTACCCGGGAGAACGTCGCCGATCTTCGCATGGTCTGGTCGCGCGCGCTCACCGAGGGTTTCCAGTCAGGCACGCCGTTGGTCTATGACGGCGTGCTGTATATGCCCAACCCGAATGATGTCATTCAGGCAATTGAGGCCACGACCGGCGATCTCATCTGGGAGCATCGGCGAGAGGTGCCGTCCGACGTCAACGAGTATGTGTTTGGCGGGTTGTCGACCAACAATCGCAATATCGCGATTCATGGTGAACTCATCATCGATACGAGTGTCGACGACCACGTCTTTGCGCTCTCAGCTATCTCGGGACAGATGGTGTGGGAGACTCAGGTGCTCGACTACCGGGTGAACCCAGCGACACAGGGCTCTGGTCCGATTATTGCCAATGGCAAGGTCATTTCGGGGCGCAGCTGTGCCCCGCGTGGTGGGCCCGAGGCCTGTGTGGTCACGGCGCATGATGCGGCAACGGGGGAGGAGTTCTGGCGTCGTCGTCTGATTCCAGCCCCCGGGGAGCCCGGTGATGAGACATGGGGTGACGTACCCTACGAGGACCGCCGGCATGTAGGAGCCTGGATGGTGCCGAGCTATGACCCCGGGCTGAATCTGGTGTACGTGGGGACGTCGGTCACCTCACCGGCGCCGAAGTTCATGCTCGGCGGGGTCGACAAGACGCACCTGTATCACAATTCGACGCTGGCACTCGACGCCGATACCGGTGACATCGTCTGGTACTACCAGCATCTAAACGACCACTGGGACCTCGACCACCCATTCGAGCGGCTGCTGGTCGATACGGCCGTTTCGCCGGATCCGTCGGCGGTCAGCTGGATCAACCCGAACCTCGCCTTGGGCGAGATGCGACAGGTCATCACAGGCATTCCCGGGAAGACGGGTGTGGTCTACACGCTTGACCGGGCGACGGGGGAGTTTCTGTGGGCAACCCCGACCGTCACCCAAAACGTGATCAGTCACATCGACGGGGCGACTGGGGCCGTAACGGAGAACGCGGAGCTGGTCTTCAGTGGTATCGGCCAGGAGGTCTTTGCGTGTCCCACATGGAATGGCGGGAAAGACTGGGAGGCCGGTGCGTATAGCCCGTTGACCAACACGATGTACATGCCGCTCCGGCGCACTTGCGCACGGATGCTGGCGACGACGACGTTTTCGGAGACGACGGAAGTGGAACGTACCGAGAGCCGGTCAGAGCTCTATGCCATTGCCTACCGGCATCAGCTCCCGCCGGGTGTTGAACTGCTGGGCACGGTGCAGGCCATCTCCGCTGAGACTGGCGAGACAACCTGGCTCCACGAGCAGCGAGCGGCCACCATGTCGCTGGTGGCGACTGGTGGCGGGCTCGTGTTTGGCGGTGATGTCAACGGACGGTTTCGCGCGCTCGACCACGAAACCGGTGAGATCCTCTGGGAGATCAATCTGGGTTCGGCCGTCACCGGCTTCCCCGTGACGTTCGCTGTCGATGGACGCCAGTACGTCGCCGTGAGCACTGGTACCGGTGGCACCGCATCGCATTTTGGTGCCCTCACTCCAGAGATTCGCCCCAGCTCGGGCAACAACCTCTTTGTGTTCGCGCTCCCGGAGTAACAGGGATTGTCGGAGGCGGGTTACGACGTCGCGGTTCTAGCGTCGCCTCCACCGGCGAGTGGCGAACGGGCTGTGGAGCTGGATGTGCCAGCTCTTTGCCGGTGCCCGACTCGCCCGTCAGTACCCCCGCGTTGGAGAGGGTGACCGCTCAAGCGTGACCCGAAGCTGGAGACGAGCAGCCGTCATACGCAGACTGAGACCGGTCGGACGCGACAGTCTGTCGTCGTGATGGATACCGCGAGCCACGCACGGGAGCCTGCGACATTCCAGACCGGTGCGCTCCAGCCGGCTCTCCAGGATGCGAGCGGGGTGTCGGTGGTGGCATCACCGACGGGATCCGTTCCTGGCGGATCGAGAAACAGGAGCCTCAGTGAACAGAGCGCCACGGCGAGCACGAGCGCCTTCATGCCCTCGACCCGAGCAAACCCCGGCCGTTGTGGGCGCCACCTGGGCAAGACGAGCGTCCGCCCTCAACCGTGACGCGGTGTTACGCGTATGCGTTTCGTGTCGCACCCCGCCGACCCGCCGGGGGCGGAGTCCCGAAGGCTATTCCTTCTTTATGCTGTAGATCTTGGAGCGGGTCCGGATCAGGAGACGTTCACCGACGATGGCGGGTGACGCCATCGCCATCTCCCCGAGACTGTTGACTCCAAGCACCTCGAACTCCCGACCGGCCCGGATGACATAGGTGTCACCTTGTTCGCTCAGCGCGAAAATCTTGCCGTTGTAGGCCCAGGGTGAGGACGTGAAACTTGCCCCCACGCGGATTCTCTGCCGAGGATAGACCGGATCGCCGGTGACCGCGTCGTAGCTCTCGAAGAATCCTCGGTCGAGCAGGCTGTAGTAGAAGTCTCCGTAGATGAGCGGCGAGGTGTTGTAGTTCCCGGCCCGGGGTTGATACCAGGCTACGAACTCGTTCGACGACTCGCCCTGGCCGAGTGAGATGTCGCCGCTGGCGCCGGGGCGGATCGCGTAGGCTGGGCGATGCTCGTCGCGGAAATAGCCAGAATTGACATAGACCATGCCATGGCTCGCGAATGGGGTTGCGATGGTGGCCCATGACATGCGGCCATCCATCTCCCAGAGCTGGTTTCCGTCGAGGTCATACGAGCGGATTCGGTTGACCCCCGACGTGACGATCTCCGTGCGGGTGTCGTTTTCCCAAATGTAGGGAGTCGCCCAGCTCGAGACTTCGTTCCGCTCAGTGAGCCACAGCTCTTGGCCGGTCCGCTTGTCGAGGGCGGCGATCCACGAGGCCTCTTCGTTGTCATACAGAATGATGAGCTTGTCCTGATGAAGGACCGGTGACGAGGCGGATCCCCAGTCGGACCGGGTGTCCCGATCGGGAATTTCGACCCGCCAGACCTCTTCGCCATTCATATCGAACGTGTAGAGACCCAGCTCGCCGAATCTGACATAGACCCGCTCGCCGTCGGTGGTGGGGGTCTCTGAGGCGTAGGTGTTCTTCATGTGACGCGGGAACGTCGGCTGACCGGTCTTCACGGACCGCTGCCACTCGATCGCACCGGTCTCGAGTTCGAGACAGTAGATGCGCCAGTCGTGTTCGATCGGCGGGGGATCCGGTCGGCCCCTGGGTGCATAGAGTCCGGGCTTGGGCTGTTCGAAGTCGCCTTGGGCGGTCACGGTGGTGAGAAACACCCGATTACCCCAGATAACCGGGCTCGACCAGCCCAATCCGGGGATGTCGGTGACCCACTCCACGTTCTCGGTTTCGCTCCATTCCTCCGGTAAGTTCGGATTGTCGGGAACCGCCGGATTCATCGAGGGACCGCGAAATTGAGGCCATGTGTCGTCTTGCGCCGCGAGTGCCGACGGCGTCAGGACGAGAGCGCCCATCAACATTAGAGCGAAGGTCTTATTGGTCATGATAAGTCTCAGCAGAGAGCGTTCGGCCCGTGTGGTCGCGCGGGAGGCGAGTTGCGTTTGGAGCTGCCTTCGATAGGAGCTCGATTCCGCGTCGTCGGATGGTCTTCACGATTCGAGCAGGAGGATAGAAGCGCAGTAACCTGCCGTTGCCCAACACCGTGCATGGCGAAGGAAGCAGGCGCGATCGCATGTTGTTCCAATACGTTCATGCGCACGCGCCCTTGAGCGGCTGTGCCCTGTGCTCTACTGACCCGGGAGCATGATATGTGCCGCCGACAGACCGGCTTCCATGATCCACGTGCCCGTCGCCGTGTAGCTTCCTTGGTCCGGGAACCCGAGCGACTCGGTGGTGGCGAACGGCACGGCGATGGTCGTGTGCAGGTTCGCTGACTCCGCGTCCGCCCCGCTCAATGCATAGTAGGCCGAACCAAAGACCGAGACCTCCCGGGTGCCATCCGCCTCGGCGGTCTCGCGCATCGCGCGAATCTCGTCTGCGGTCTTACCAGACATGTTCCAGGCGCGGTTCTGCTTGACTCGGGCGAGGTTGCCCTCGCTGGTGCATTGCACAGCGAATTCTCGGTTCGGTTCGTCGGAGCGGTCCCAGCAGATGAGGCTGTTCGAGCTTTCTCGCAGCACGGTCCCGGTACCGTCTGCCGCCAAGCGGATCACACCGGCGTTGGCGCGCAGGGCCGCCGGTGCGGCCAGTAGCGCCTTGGCGATTTGGTCGTCTGTCGTCTGGGCAACGAGGGTGGCAGGTGCGGACACGGCCATGACAACCAGCGCCATCAGGACTATTCTCATCGTTCGTTCCTTTCTTGTCTTGATGAATTCAGTATGTCGTCATCATAGCAGGAGCTTCCAGGCCTCTCGGCTGCACTCTTTTCCGCCTCGACGTGCGCTTTGGCCGGCACTTTGCGCTACTATTACCCGATTTGGCAGGACACAAGGAGACCGATGCGTAGAGCCCAGCTCACCTATTCCATCGTCGGGACGCTCTGTCTGCTCCCGCTCGGGGGGGACCTGCACATAGCGACGGCCGCGGAGGCTCCTCTTGTGCAGTCGGCGTCGAGCGCCGCGGCAGAGACCGCCTATCGGACGGTGCTCCGGCGATACTGTGTCGGGTGTCACAACGCGCGCACGCTCACGGCCGGTTTGGCGCTCGATACGGTCGAACTCACCGACGTCGCTGACCACGCGGAGTTGTGGGAAAAGGTTGTCAGGAAGCTGCGGACCGGGCTGATGCCTCCCGCCGGACGACCCCGCCCGGACGAGGCGACCTCGGCGGGTTTGGCTATGTGGCTCGAAACCGAGCTCGACCGCGCCGCCGCGGCGAGGCCGAATCCCGGGCGTACGCAGACGTTTCATCGGCTCAACCGAGCGGAGTATCGGAATGCCGTGCGCGATGTGCTCGGCCTGGAGGTCGACGTCGATGAGCTGTTGCCGGCCGATAGCGCAAGCTACGGCTTCGACAACATCGCCGGGGTGTTGCGGGTGTCTGAATCGCTCATGGAGCGTTATCTGACCGCGGCGCGACGGATCAGTCGTGCGGTCGTCGGGACCACATCGCCTACCGCGGTGGCTCAGACCTACACCGTGTCGCCGGCCCTTCCGCAAGACGACCACATCGAGGGGTTGCCCTACGGTACTCGTGGGGGGGCGTTGATCACCCACCGGTTCCCGCTCGACGCGGAATATGTCCTGCGGGCTGAGGTGTCGCGGGTCTCTGGTGGAGCCGAGCTCGAGATCACGATGGACGGGGAGCGGGTCGAGTTGTTTCGAATGAAACAAGGTCTCCCCTCATTGGATATTGATGGGAACGAGGTTGGAGATAACCTCGAGGTGCGTCTACCGATCGCGGCGGGTCCGCGCGAGATTGGCGTGGCCTTTCTGAAGACGCCGGCGTTGCTGGGGGAGTCACCGCGTCGTCTGTTTCGTAACCCGACCGTGAGCCGTCGAGACTTGCCCTATTTGCGAAACGTCATCGTGACCGGACCGTTTGAGGTGACCGGGGCTGGAGACACGCCAGCGCGTCGGCAGGTCTTTGTCTGCGACCCAGCCGACGAGACGGCCGAGGCTGCGTGCGCCTCCACCATTCTTTCGACCTTGGCTCGGCGTGCGTTTCGTCGCCCGGTGGAGCCCGCTGACCTGGATATCCTCAAAACCGCGTACGCGTCCGGTCGGGAGGGAGCCGATTTCGAGGCGGGTATTGAACGAGCGATTCAGCAGCTGCTCGTTAGTCCGGAGTTTCTGTTCCGCGTAGAGGCGGATCCGGTGGGTGGGCGCGCGACGGCGACCACCTACCGTCTTAATGATCTCGAGCTTGCCTCGCGTCTGTCTTTCTTTTTGTGGAGCAGTATTCCGGACGACGAGCTCCTCGCCGTTGCCGCCGAGGGTCGTCTGTCGACGCCTTCCGTGCTCGAGCAGCAAGTCCGCCGCATGCTGACGGACCCGCGCGCGGCAGCATTGACGGACAACTTCGTTGGCCAGTGGTTGCAACTGCGGAACCTCGACGCGGTGCGTCCGTCACAGGTGCTCTTCGCCGATTTTGACGATGGGTTACGGTATGCCTTCCGACGTGAGACGGAGCTGTTTTTTGAGAGCGTCGTGCGCGAAGACCGTAGCGTGCTCAACCTGCTGGACGCGGACTACACGTTTGTCAACGAGCGCCTGGCCGCCCATTACGGCATGCCTCAGGTGAAGGGTAGTCATTTTCGACGCGTCCCCGTGTCCGATCCCCATCGTGGGGGGGTGTTGGGGCAGGGGAGCATTCTGACCATTACGTCGCACCCCGTGCGCACGTCGCCCGTGTTCCGCGGTAAGTGGATTCTCACCAATATTCTCGGGACCCCCCCACCGGATCCGCCAGCCAATGTGCCGCCGTTGCCGGACAAAGCGGGTGCCTACGCCGACCGTCCACCATCGATGCGTGAGCGGATGGCAGCCCATCGGGATAATCCCGCCTGCGCGAGTTGTCACGCGATGATCGATCCACTGGGATTCGGGCTCGAGCGGTTCGACCCGATCGGTCGGCTCCGAGACGTTGATGAGCAGTATCAGGCGATTGATGCGTCTGGTGTGCTGCCTGACGGGACACCCTTCGACGACGTCGCTGAATTACGGGGTGCGTTACTTCGTCGACCAGACCGGTTTGTGGGTACCGTGACTGAGAAGCTATTGACGTATGCCCTGGGCCGTGGGCTGGAACACTACGATATGCCGGCCGTACGGGCGATCGTGCGGCAGGCCGCCGAACAAGAGTATCGCGTGTCAGCGGTGGTCATGGGGATCGTAGAGAGCCTGCCGTTTCGTGAACGACGTCTTGCCGCCGAGGACGCGACCCTCGCGGCTGCGCGCTGACGACTGCTAAAGTAACCAGTTATTCTTAGGAAACGAGCGTATCCGTCAGGTCCGAAGGAGATCGTGATGATCATTACGAAGATGGCGCTTCCTCGACGAAGCTTCCTGCGCGGTATGGGAGCCACCTTGGCGCTTCCGTTTCTTGACGCGATGGTGCCGGCCCTGTCGGCCGTTGCCCCCGGTGGTGGGACCCGGGTGTCACGGCTAGGGTTCTTCTATGCGCCGAACGGCACGTATTTGCCGAATTTCCATCCGGCTACCACGGGGAAGGGGTACGCGATGACCCCGGTGCTGCAGGCGCTTGAGCCGTTCCGCGATGACATGGTTGTGCTGAGCGGCATGAGCAACAAGGGCGCCGAGACGCAGAGTGAAGGTGGTGGTGTGCATACACGCGTGCACACGGCCTGGCTGAGCGGTGTGCGACCAAAGAAGACCGAAGGTGCGGACATCGAGGCGGGAACGTCCATCGACCAAATGGCGGCGGCGGCGATCAGTGCTGAGACGCCGCTGAACTCCCTTCAGCTCTCGCTTGACCATGAAAACATCGTCGGCAGCTGCGAGAACGGATACAGCTGTGTGTATCAGCACACCTATTCGTGGAAGGACCCCACAACCCCCATGCCGATGGAAAGCAACCCGCGGGCTGTCTTCGAGCGGTTGTTTGGTGAGGGTGGGTCACCCGAGGAGCAGTCGGCGCGGCTCGAGCGGGACCGGAGCGTCCTCGACCTGGCGATGGAAGATATGGCTCGTTTGCAGCGTCGGCTAGGGGTGCGCGACCGGCTGATGGTGGACGAGTATCTCGGCTCAGTGCGTGATGTCGAGCAGCGAATCCAGCGGGCCGAGCGCCAGAGTCGCGTGTCACCGATGCCGGTCGCGGAGCCTCCGGTCGGCGTGCCGGATTCGTTCGACGACCACGCCAAGCTCATGTTCGACCTCGAGTTGCTCGCCTATCAGGCGGACGTCACTCGGGTCGTTGCGTTCCAGATGTCTCGCGAGCTAAACGGTCGTCCGTATCCGTGGATCGGGGTGCCGGAGGGACATCACGCGGTGTCCCATCATCAGATGGATCCGGTGAAGATTGCCCAGGGCGCCAAGATCAACGCGTATCACGTGTCGCTGTTTGCGCAGTTTGTCGAGAAGATGAAGAACACGCCAGACGGGGATGGCTCGTTGCTCGACCACACGCTCTTGCTCTATGGCACGGGGATGGGGGACAGCGACCACCACACGCCGGTCGACCTGCCGGCGGTCGTCGTGGGTGGTGGTGGTGCGATCAAGGGTGGCCGGCACATTCGATACCCGTTGCATACACCGTTTGCCAACCTCGGATTGACCTTGCTTCAGAAGGTCGGAGTCGAGCGCGACCATGTCGCCGATTCGACCGGGCCGTTGACCGATCTGTAGAGACCGGGGGAGTCGATCATGGAAACCAGAACCGGACGTGTGAGTCGTGCGGCGGCCTATGTGTTGATGGGGTCGCTGGCAGCGGCTCCGGTGGTCACCGCGGCGGAAGCCGATGCACCGCTGGTGGCCGCGGCCAAGGCGGTTGATGTCGAGGCCGTGCGGACACTGCTCCAGCGCTCCGCTGATGTGCAGGCCTCGTTGGCGGATGGGATGACCGCCCTGCATTGGGCGGTGCAGCGTGATGCCGTCGACATCGTCAGTCTCTTGGTTGGAGCCGGGGCAGACGTATCGAGCCCCAACCGTTATGGTGTGACACCGCTCACCCTCGGGGCGACCAATGGGCATGCGCGTATCGTGGCCCGGTTGCTCGCCGCCGGGGCCGACCCCAACACTCGTCTTGCCGGAGGCGAGACCGTGTTGATGACTGCGGCTCGGACGGGACAGGTCGATGTGCTCGAGGCGTTGCTGGCTTCCGGAGCCGACCCGAACGCGTTTGAAGAGACGCGTGGTCAAACCGCGTTGATGTGGGCGGCCGCCGAGAACAACGTCGACGCGATCGTGGCGCTGGTGGCTGGTGGGGCTGCGGTGTCAGCTCGCACCGGGGACCTCGCGGCAAATGAGCCGGCTGGGACCTTCTCGACCGAGGTCGGGTTGTCTCGGAGCCAACAGTCTGGGCCCTCGTTCACGGCGCTGTTGTTTGCGGTGCAGCTGGGACAGATGGATGCCGTGCGCACGCTCCTCGACCTTGGTGCCAACGTCGACGACGCATTCCCCGACGGGACGAGCGCGCTCGTGTTGGCGGCGATGAACGGACAGCACGACGTGGGGGTCTTCCTGGTGGATCGTGGTGCGGATGTCAACGCGGCGGCCCAGGGGTGGAGCGCGTTACATCAGACCATCCGGCTCCGTCGCACGAACATTGGCCATATGCCACCCCCGGAAGGCAAGGGCACGCTCAGCAGCATGGATCTCATCAAGCGGCTGTTGGCGGCCGGGATCGATGTGAATGCGCCGATGATGTCCGACTTCCGGGATGGCTATCGCAACCGACTGAATCGGGTTGGCGCGACCCCGTTCCTGCTTGCCTCAAAGAACGTCGATACCCAGGTGATGCGGGTGCTCCTTGACGCCGGCGCCGATTCCATGCTTCCAAACGCCGATCTCACGACCCCACTGATGGTGGCGGCTGGCGTGGATATGTGGAATCCCGGGGAAGACGGGGGGGCCACGGTCGAGAATGAGCCGGAAGCGCTCGAAGCGGTCAAGATGCTCGTGGCGCTGGGGAACGATGTGCGGGCCGTCAACGACCGAGGTGAGACGGCGCTCCATGGCGCGGCCTATCGCGGAGCGCCGAGCATCGTCGAGTATTTGGTCGAGCAAGGCGCCGACCTCGAGGTGCGGAGCGCTCAGGGGTGGACACCGTGGACCATTGCCAATGGGGTGTTCTACTCGTTGTTTTATAAGGAGCAGCCGGCCACCGCCCATCGGCTGGCCGAACTCATGGCCGCCCGTGGTATCTCCACCGAGGGTATGGCTGACGAGTTACGCACCTGTTTCGACTGCGGTCGTAATCGTGGGAATGCGCGTGACACCGAAGGGCGACGTGTGGCGCAGCCAACTCCAGTCCGCGTCCCGTCGCAGGGGAACGGGAATTCCCAGCCCGACGTGGATCAGCCGGTTCCCGAGTAGTCGCATGGGTCTGTATAGGTCCGGGAGGACCTGCAGACCCGCCAACACCGACCCGGGCCGGTCCTTTTTCCACGTCCTTTGGCTCAGCGCCGGGGCGCCGCCGTGAGCAGAATGCTCCCGAGTGGCTCGAGGCGGGGTGGGAGTTCCTGGTCGCCGACCGGGGCGTGGTTCGCCTGCAACAAGAAACTGACAATATCGATGACCACCTGGGCCCGCAGGGAGTCTGGGTTCTGTTTCGGCATCGTTGTACCAATGGTGACAAACAGATCGGCGACCGGTCGACCGCGCCACTGATTCATGAAGAAGGGGCCGGCCAGAGCCGGCGCCCCCGCCTCGCTCCCGCCCCCGCTGAGATCGTCTCGGTGGCAGTAGCCACAGGTCTCCACGTAGTGCTCGCGTCCACGGGCCGCTTGTGGCTCAGTAAACACACCGTCCCAAATTGTTTGGTCGTTCTGAGCCGACAGAGGGGCCACGAGGACTCCAATCAGCAGCCATCTCAATACCCTCGCCGGTCGTGTAGACCGCTCCAGAGCGTCGCCCCCACTGACCATCACGCTGCCCTGGGCGACTCGCCGGCGATCGGCGCCTTGGCGAGATCGGAAACATCTTCGTCTTCGGGGGAGGCCAACAAAGGCACACCCCGAAGCGTTTTCGCTGCCGTGGAGAGCATTTGTGACGTATATCACATCGCCGGAGAGATACACGCGATACCGGGGCTGGTCGCCCGTGTCAGAATGTCGAGCGCGATGACTCACGTGTGTGTGTTCACTGGCTCGAGGCTTGGCGCCCTGAATGCGTATCGGACGGCGGCGCGCAAGCTGGGAAACGAGCTGGTATCCCGGGGGTGGACGTTGGTTTATGGTGGCGCCAAGGTGGGGCTCATGGGGGTGCTCGCCGACGCCGTGCTTGCCCGTGGCGGGCAGGTCGTGGGGGTGATCCCGGAGCATCTCGTGGCCAAGGAGGTAGCGCATCCCGGGTTGACCGAGCTACGCGTGGTCGCCTCCATGCACGAGCGCAAGACAGTGATGTCAGAGCTTGCCGACGGAGTGGTGGCACTACCCGGCGGGCTTGGTACGTTGGAGGAGTTGTTTGAGACGCTAACTTGGGCACAGCTCGGATTGCATGGTAAACCGTGTGGCGTGCTCAACGTGGGCGGGTATTTCGACCGTCTGCTCGCGTTTCTGGACCACGCGGTGGATCAGAGGTTCCTTGCGCCTGAGCATCGTTCGATGGTGCTGGCTGAGCGAGAGCCGGCGGTGTTGCTCGACCGTTTCTCCACGTATGTCCCCCCTGTGTCGGAGAAGTGGCTGGATCGGACGACCTCATGAGGCCGGTGGGCCGAGGTAAATCTGGCGGGGGCTTGGCTCTCGGCCGCCGATCACATATCCTGCCGACATACGTTTGTCTCATTGCCGTGGGCTGTGGCCAGATTGTCGTATCGACGCGGGCCGAGACGGAGTTCTGTATCGCGGAATGCGTGGTGACGGGTAATCGGAGGGTTTTGTGAGCACTCGAGCGTGGATTTCGATTGCCGTCGGCGGCGCGGGTATTGTTATGGCCTCGGTCGCGTCGGCCCTGTTGGTGCGGGTTGAGCGACTCGCCGACGCGCCGATCATTCGGCCCGATCTCCATCCCAGCATTGGGCACAACATCCAAGGCCCGTCGGTCATTAAGGTGCCGGACTGGGTCAATGAGCCGCTCGGGGCGTATTACCTCTATTTCGCGGACCATAAGGGT
>JAYZGM010000011.1:0-7531 GCA_036336225.1 Acidobacteriota bacterium
CGGGCCACCCGTTGGTCACCGCAGAGATCGGGGTTCCCAACTGCGAGCACCCCTCCTACAGCCGCATCCCGTTTCGACATGTGATGCACGCGGCATTCGACCACCTGACCCGGTGGGTCGATAACGGGGTACCACCACCGACCGCGTCACCCATCGAGACCACCACGGTGGGACCACCCGCGGTCTTCGCGCGGGACATCCACGGAAACGCCAAAGGCGGAATCCGGCTCGCCGCCCACGCCGTGGCCACCGCGACCAACACCGGGACCAACACCGGACCCCAACGCTTCTGCCGGCTGTATGGCACCCACGAACCGTTCGACGCCGCGACCATCGAGACGCTCTATCCCACCCACACCGCATACGTCGATGCGGTCAAACGGGTTGTCACGGAGAACCTCGCCGCCGGGTACATTCTGGAGCACGACGCCAGGACGACGATTCACGAAGCCGAGCGGTCCGCGATCGGCACACCGTATGGCGCGATCGACGGCGACCACCTCAAAGTCTATGTCGAGGAACTGACCGCCATCTCCCGCCGCTACCGTAACGCCGGCCATCAATTCTGGGGACGAATCATCGGCACCGACGCCGACACCGAGAACGCGGAGTGGATGGCGGAGACATTCAAAGCGGCTGGTATTCCCGACGTCCGGATCCAGCGGTTCGACCTCGAGCCACAGTGGATGCCACGCGCGTGGTCGGTGACCGCCGTGACGGACACGGGCGCGACACCACTCGCCACGGCACAGCCCGCCTACGCCGCCACCCCGACCCCGGCGGAAGGCCTCGATGTCGAGGTCGTGTATGTCGGACTGGGCACCGAGGCGGACTTCGTCGGGCGGGACATAGCCGGCAAGGCGGTACTCATCACGAGCATGCCGATGCGTAGCACGCTCCGACATTCCGCCACGGTGAACGGCGCCGTTCGTCGCGCGGACACCAGGGGAGCGGCCGTCATCCTGGTCAGCGTGGCGCTCCCCGGCAATATTCAAACCCAGTTCTATCCGACCGGCACCAGCGCGCCAACTTTTTCACTCGGTCAACAGGATGGCGAC
Organism: Acidobacteriota bacterium; assembly: GCA_036336225.1. Taxonomy (GTDB): domain Bacteria; phylum Acidobacteriota; class Vicinamibacteria; order Vicinamibacterales; family UBA8438; genus JAJEEA01. The sequence continues at coordinate 1,059 of JAYZGM010000011.1, forward strand.
ACGGTACGAGCCCAGGTCGAGTCGTCCACGCTGGCCCCGCGTGTTCACGTCACCCTCGATGTCGAGATGACACGCGGGCTCCAAACCGCGAACGTGTGGGCCACGCTCCCCGGCGAGACCGACGAAAAGATCGTCATCGTCGCCCATCGCGACGGTTGGTTCGAAGGCGCGAACGACAACGCCGCTGGCGTCGCAACCACTCTGGTTCTCGCCGAATACTTCGCCTCCCTTCCCGAAGACCGTCGTCGCCGCACCCTACAGTTTGTCGGTACCCCCGGCCATCACAACCTCGCGCGGGTGGGGATTGATTGGATCGCGGCCAACGCCGAGACGATATTGGACCAGACGGCCCTGGTGATCAACGCCGAGCACACGGGCGCGGTAAATCTCTATATGCTCGGGAACCGGTTCGGGTGGTCGACCCAAGCGACCGCCCTGATGTGGGATGTCACAGGAAGTCCGGCGCTCCGAGATATCGCGACCGACGCGTATTCCACGTTTGGCGTCCCCATCCTCCGCGACCCAGGTGGACCGGTGGGAGAGATCCGGGGTCTTGACGAATTCGCGCCCACCGCGTGGCTCATCGACGCGCCGGAGTACTTCCACTCCGACCACGAAACCGCAGCGACGGTACCAAGAGCCGGGATCGAAGCGGTGACGCGGGCGTTTGCGCAGATCATTGATGCGGTGAACGAACTCGACCTGGATGCCCTGCGGCGCCCATGACTCGCCGCCGGGGAACGCCCCGGTCGTCGGTTCGCGTTGAACCACCCGCCGGCCCGGGGTAGGCTACGCAGGATCGTTTGCCACGGGCGGCTGTGCTCTAGTGAGTTCGGAGGATGTCCATGACACGTGCCTACGCATGTCTTTTCGTACTGCTCCTTGCCCTCACCTTCGTCTCCGCGCCGGTTGACGCGCAACAAGACGGCGAGGAGGGCGCCAACTCGGTAATCCCCTGGGCCTATGTGCTCAACGAGCCCACCCCGGAGGGCACCGAGGCACCCGACCCCAACGAAGTGGTGACGGTACCGGGGTCCAGTATCTCGATGCCGCGCTCTGCAATCAACATCAACAACGGCCCGCCAGACTGGCATCCCGACGGCCATCCACCGATGCCCGCGGTGGTCGCCAACGGTGGTCGAGAGGGCGTGGTCGCCTGCGGCTATTGCCACCTCCCGAATGGGCAAGGCAAACCAGAGAATGCCGGGCTTGCCGGGCAACCGTATGAGTACATCGTGCAGCAAATGGTCGACTGGCGAAACGGGCGGCGCAAGACCGGCGAACCGAGGATGGGTCCCCCGTCGTTCATGGAGCGGATCGGACTGGCCGCCAACGAGGCCGAGGCCCGTGTCGCGGCGGAGTATTTCTCGTCGATCGACTTCAAACCCTGGGTTCGCGTGGTCGAAACCGACACGGTTCCCGAGACGAAGTTCTCTGGCTGGATCCACAAGGTGGTCGAGGGCGGAGGCATGGAGCCCATCGGGACCCGTGTTGTCGAAACACCAGAGTATTTACACCGCACCGAGTTGCGCGATGACTCAGCAAGCTTCATCGCGTATGTGCCCACCGGCGCGGTTGCGCGCGGAGAAAGCCTGGTGAAGACCGCGGTATGCACCGTCTGTCACGGCCCCGAACTGAAAGGGCTGGGTCCCGTGCCGGCGCTCGCTGGCCGTTCGCCAAGCTACATGGCCCGTCAGCTCTATGACTTCCAGACCGGCATCCGAAATGGGGCTTGGTCAGACCTCATGGCGTCCGCCGTGGCCGACCTCACGATCGCGGACATCGTCGACATCGTGTCCTATACCGCGAGTCTCGAGCCATAGGGTGGGGGAGACCACACCGCTGGTGCTGGAGGTCTTCACCGACTTCGTCTGACCATGGTGCTACCTCAGTACCGGGCGTATTGACAGGCTTCGCCAGCAGTTCGTGATCGAGATCACCTGGGTCTTCTTCCCCTTGCATCCCGAGACGCCACCAGAAGGACGGTCCCTCGAGGCGCTCTTCGCGGACCAAGGTGTCGACCTCGAAGCGATGCACAATCGAATGGCGGAGCTCATGCGAGCGGAGGGGCTACCCTATGGCCAACGCACGCACACCTACAACAGTCGCCTGGCACAAGAGCTGGGAAAGTGGGCCGACACCCAGGGAACCAAGACCATACATGACGCGCTCTATCGCGCGTATTTCGCGGACGGCCGGAACATCTCCAACCCGGACGAACTGGTCCGTGTGGCTGAGTCGGTCGGCCTCCCAGCGGACGAGGCGCGAGCGGTCCTACGCGAACGACGGTATCGGCAGGCCGTTGATGCCGACTGGACAACGTCGGCGCACCGCGGCATCACCGGTGTCCCGACGTTCGTCGCTGGCGCACGCGGTGTGGTCGGCGCGCAACCCTACGACGTCCTGGACCAGCTGATCACGAGCGCCGGCGCCGCGCGACGTATTCCGTCCTGACCGATGACTCCAATGCCTATGGTCGCCTGGAGAAACGATGACACGGACAGTGATCCAGTGGGTGGTGCTCTTCTGGGCAAGCGTGTTCCTCACGGCTCCGGCGCACGCGGGGACACAGCCCGAGGCCTTCGACCAGGGACGGCGACTCTATGAGAGCCAGTGCGGCAGCTGTCATGGTCCTCAGGGAAACGGAGGCACGGGCGCGAATCTCGCGCGACCGCGTCTCCGCCGGGCCACCGACGACCAGGCACTGTTCACCATCATCCGACGAGGGATCCCCGGCACCGAGATGCCGGGGTCACCACTCACTCCAAGTCAGGTATCCAGCATCGCCACGTACGTGAAGATACTGGGTCGTGTGCCACCGGAGAACGTGGTCGGGGATCGTGCCGGTGGAGAGGCCCTCTACCAGCGCTTGGATTGCGGGCGATGCCATACATTACGAGGCCAAGGTGGCGCACTCGGTCCTCGTCTCGACGACATCGGAGCACGCCGGAGCGCGGCGCACCTGCGTCAGGCGTTGCTCGACCCAGAGGCCGTGGTTCCCACTGGATTTCTTCAACTCCGGGTCGTCACCAGCGAGGGTCGGGTGCTTACCGGGGTACGGGTGAACGAAGACACCTTCTCGCTTCAGTTCCGGGATCTGTCAGGACAGTTTTTTTCCTTCTGGAAGGACGAGCTCGACCGCGTCGACAAGTTGTGGGGACGCTCACCGATGCCGAGCTATGGCACACGCGTCACGGACACCCAGACAGACGACCTGATCGCCTATCTAATTACGCTCGGGGAAGCCCCATGAAGACGCTCGCGTTGTTGCTCATCGCCACCACACCGGTATTCGGTCAGGTTCCCTACGAGCGTATCCGAGACGCGGCCTCCGAGCCCGAAAGCTGGCTCACATATTCCGGGACCTACGGCGCCCAACGCTACTCGACCCTGGACCTGATCGACCGAAACAACATCGCGCATCTGCAACCGGCCTGGATCTATCAAACGCGTTCGCTTCAAAAATTCGAGGTGTCGCCGCTCGTCGCCGATGGCGTCATGTATATCTCCGAGCCCCCGAGTGACGCGACGGCGCTCGACCTGCGCACAGGACGTCCCATCTGGCGCTACCGGCGCTCGCTACCCCAGGGCATCGTGACCTGCTGTGGTCAGGTCAATCGTGGGGTGGCGCTTCTCGACGACCAGGTGTTTCTGGGGACGGTTGATGCCCATCTGGTCGCTCTGGATGCGGAGACCGGTCACGTCCGATGGGACATCGAGGTCGCTGACTATTCGATGGGGTACTCCATCACCGTGGCGCCCCTAGCACTCAAGGACAAGATCATCGTTGGGATCGCCGGTGGCGAATACGGCATTCGAGGGTTTCTCGATGCTTACGACCCGACGACCGGGGAGCGGCTGTGGCGCTTTTGGACCGTACCGGGACCGGGCGAACCCGGGCACGAGACCTGGTCGGGTGACAGCTGGATGCGGGGTGGAGCCCCAACCTGGGTCACTGGCGCCTACGACCCGGAGCTCGACCTGTTGTATTGGGGCACGGGAAACCCCGGCCCAGATTTCATCGGTGAGGTCCGGCTGGGCGACAACCTCTTTTCAGAGTCTCTGATCGCACTCGATCCAGATACGGGCGAGCTGCAGTGGTATTTTCAGTTTCTTCCCCACGACATCCACGACTACGACTCCACTCAGGTGCCCGTACTCGTTGACACCCTGTTCCAGGGTAAAGCACGGAAGCTCCTCCTGTTCCCAAATCGAAACGGCTTCTACTACGCGCTCGATCGGGTGACCGGGGAGTTTCTGCTCGGAACGCCATTTGCCCGTCAGACCTGGGCCTTGGGGCTGGATGACGACGGACGCCCGATCGAGGATCCGACGACAATTCCCAGCGCGGACGGCGCACGTGTCTATCCGGACGATGACGGGGCGGCCAACTGGTATAGCCCGACGTATAGTCCACAAACCGGTCTCATTTACCAGAATGTTCGGGAGAAGGGTGGGATCTACTATCTCGCGGACGCGACCTACGAACCTGGTCGGATCTACATGGGGGCCAGCCGACGCGTGGTCCCGGGCGAAGACCCCCAGGGATTCCTGCGCGCGCTCGACGCGGTGACAGGAGAACGCGTGTGGGAAATCGAGCTGCAGTCGCCGCCCTGGGCCGGACTCATGACGACGGCGGGGGGGGTCGTCTTCTCGGGCACGATGGAAGGCGATTTCTTTGCCGCCGATGCCCGGACCGGGGATGTCCTCTGGCGCTTTCAGACCGGCGGCGCCGTGTATGCCAATCCGATCACCTATCTGAGCGAAGGGCGTCAATTCGTCGCCATTGCCGCCGGAAACGCGTTGATCACCTTTGCCTTAGAACCCTGATCAAGATGAGGCGCAGCACGCGTTCCGGGGGTCGAGGACCAGCCCCCGCAAGGCGTGAGGAGCGCCACCCCTACCCTGGTCGCACGGTCGATATAATCTGGCGACTCTCACCTACCGACATGCCAGATACGCACACAAATGGGCGACGAGGCGTTTGCCAAAATGCTGGATCCCCGCCGCCGTAATGAGCTCTCCCGCGACCACGGACGGGACCTGCGCCATCGCACTCGACCCCAGGTCCAGCCCACACCCCAGTACCACGGTCAACAGTCGCCGATTCCACATCGTTGCGCCTCCGGTCGGGCCGATGCCCACGAGTTTCGATGCAATGGTGCCAGGCGAGTGATGGGGGCGTATTTCAGCCACCAACAGCACGGGCGCCGGGGTCAGAGAGACAAGCCAGGCGGGATCGTGCCCGAGCCCTCTTCGGGGGAGGGGTCAGAGGGAAAATCTAACCGTGGGCGATCCCGCCCGCAAAACTGCAGCTAGAGAAGCTCACGTGGTGATATCACTGCGGGTACGCGGCGTCCCCTCATTGCGGACGAGGCGTTTCGGTTTAGCGATCTGACCCTCGCCTACGTTGCGATGAAGTCGTCGGTCACGAAGAAATCCTGCAGTTCGGTAATGCCTTCTGGAGTTCGGCTACGCCTCCGTCGGTAACCTGGGTGTCAGAGAGCAAGAGCGTCTCCAACGCCGTTAACCCGAGAGCTGCGCCAGGCCCGCGTCGGTGACCTGGATGTAATTGAAGCGCACAGCCACGATCTCCCCCTTGTCGTTTTGGTCAAGCTCGCCCCCCAAGTGTCTCCACCAGCGTCTCCAGTTCCTCCAACGTCGGCAGTTCCTGGTGTGCGCACCGTGGCGTGCTGAACACGGCGAGGCCGAAAACGACCATCGCGATGAGTCGTCTGTAGTTCCTGGTCACTGGTGTCCTCCAACTCCGACGTTGAACGGTGACATGTGTCGCCTACCGTGAAGTAACCGAGCTCGGTCTAGATGGCTTCCGACCGCGCTACGTCACAACCGGACATCTCGTCTACATCACGAGTGACAACACGATGCGCGCCGTACCGTTCGATGCCGACCCGCTTTCCGTCACCGGTGAATCCGTTCCTCTGCTCGACCGGATCATGATCAAACGAACCGGGACTACCAACCTCGACATTTCGGACAATGGACGGCTCGTGTTTGCACGAGGGACGACGGTCGATCCATCCGCCCCGCAGGCTGGTTTTCCGCACCCCAATGCCACTCACCCACCGATGTCTGTATCCTCCTCGGCGCGCAGCTCTTCGAGTAGCTGCGTGAAGGCGTCGCGCCGTTCGTCGTTCGTACTGATCACGAAATTCAGCTGAGAGTAGCGGGTCTCACTGAGACCGAGTGCCTGGAGGACCTGTTGGATCTTCTCGCGCATCGACTCGCGCACGCGGGTCTGCGCCTCTTCCGACTTGTTCTCAGGGAGGGCGAGCTCTGCGTGAAATTCGGCACTGATTTCCGTGATCTCCAGGTAGGCCTTTGCGAAGTCCGCCCATTCATCGTCGCTGGCACTCGGGACTTCTCTCGTCTCCTGCCCCAATTCGGAAGCCGCAGGCGCCAAGGAGAGCATCGACACGAGAAAGCCGAGAACGATTGTGGTCAAGCGCATA
>JAYZGM010000012.1:0-16304 GCA_036336225.1 Acidobacteriota bacterium
ACGCCAGTTGATGAACGGAAGATCGCGTCCGGCGCGGCGCTTCTCGTCCGCCATCACCCGCATGGTATCGAGGGCGGTCTCGAACTGTCCCCGTTGGCGATACTGCTCGTAGCTGTCCGGGTAGGCCCCATCGATCGAGAACGTCACCTCGTCGATGCCGGAACCGACCAAGCGTCGCGCCTGGGGCTCCGTCAGCGCCAGGCCGTTGGTGCTCGTGTAGAGATAGATCTGAGGACACCGTTCCTTGACATATTCGCACATCTCGATCGCACGCCTGTGCAGGAACGTCTCACCGTAATTAAAGAAGTCGATCCGTCCGAGCGACGGGCCGGTCTCGTCGATGACCCGTTTGAATAGGTCGAAATCGAGCATCCCGGCCTGACGTGTCCGTGTGATGCCGGTTTCGGGGGCGCAGCAGGCCTCAAAACAGGAGATATTACACGCGGCCGTGCACTCCACATACAACCGTGAGGGTAAGGCTCCAGCGTCGGTCTCACGCATACGCACAGGTGCGTCGGTGTCGAGGGGGAGCTTGAGTGGGCAGTCGCCACAGAACGACGAACCGCCGTCATTCAAATCGGCGCGCAGAGCGCTGACGGGGTCGCCCCGCCAAATGTCGGTGATGGTCTGGACGCGGGCGTCTCCGAGGACTCGCTGCGCATAGGGGTCGGCGCAGCCACAGACCACCCGGCCGTCGCAGGTGAGTACGAGAGTGGTCCAGGGCCAGGTGCACTGGAACCGGGTCGCCAAGTGATTCAGAGACATGTGCCACTCGGGTCGTCACGCACCGTCGGTAAGCTTCCGCATATAGGCACCGAGTCGTTCGTTCTCATAGGTGACTGTGTTGAGAAACAGACTCTCGCCGAGGTAGGTGCGACGTTCGTCTTCGGTCATCTGGTCGAGCAGGTGGTTTACCTCGCGGACGGTGTCTTCGAACGTCCGGTCGAGTGCGTACCGAGTGTTCAATTCCTTGTACAGCGTCTCGAGCAGGGCGAGCAGGTCACCGTCGAGGGGAATCGCCATCCCGTTCGTCGTTGTGATACTGCGCATGTCACACCCCGAAGGTGGCGAGCGCGCTCTGCTCGTCGCCGTGGATCTCGATGAACTGATGGGCGCCGGTCATCGTCAGCATCGTTTTCACTCGTTTCTGCACGTTCGACAACTTTAAGGTGCCACCGGCGGCCGCCGACTGCCGATACAGGTCCATCAAGCAGCCGATTGACGCACTGTCCAGGTAGACGACTGGGGCTAGGTCGATCAGCACGTTGCGCTCGCCATTCTTGAGCATGACGGTCACCGTATCGGCGAATTCAGAGAGTAGCGGATACATGAGTCGCGTCTCGCCGACGCGGACGATCGCGACTCCGCCGCTGTGCTCCGTGGTCAAGTTCATTTCTGTACTCCTCGGGGTGTCACTCGGGCTCGTTGTCGGCCGATTGGTGGGACACGAGACGCCGAATCTGACGGGCCAGCTCATGACGACCGCGGTTGATTCGGGACTTCACGGTTCCCTCTGGAAGCGAGAGTCGGTCAGCGATCTCGCGATACGACAGCTCCTGGATGTCGCGCAGGACCACCGCGCTTTGGAGCGTGTCCGGCAGATGAGCCAACGCGTCTCGTAGCATCAGACGTCGGTCTCCGTGCTCAAGGACCGTCAGGGCGTCCGGCTCCTTGCTCATCGGTGAGACATCGGCCGCATCGACACTTCGGTCGACCAGCTCTCGCTCCTTTCGTACACTTCGATAGTGGTCGATACAGAGATTACGACTCACGCTGATGAGCCACGTCTGGAAGTTGGCGCGGCGGTCGAACGTAGCGAGGACCCGAAAGATCTTTAGGAAAATATCTTGCGTGAGATCTTCTGCTTGGTCGTGTCGGCCCACGAACTTGTATGTAATGTTGAACACCCTGCGCCAGTACCGGGTGACGATCTGGTCCCAGGCCTGCTGGTCTCCCTGAAGACAGCGCTCGATCAGGCGCTCGATCACTTCGGTGGACTGAGACGCAGAGCTGGCGAGCATGGGTTCAGGCCCGGTCAGGGTACTCGAGTATGTCTGGTATCGGGTTTTCAGCCAAGCGGAAGGAAAAGCCCGCGCATCATAGCAACGGCCTCGAAAGAGTGTCAACGCGTACCCCGGGCATACGGCCGGGATGCTCCCTCCTTGCGTATTGCGACGGGCGCCGCGCATTGGCAACTCTGTTAACCCATTAGCGGGACACAGTTATGAGGAGCCCGTGGTAAGAGTCCCGCTGTATTCGAACGGCGCTCTATCCTCGCTGGACGGCGTTGTTCCTCGGTCAATAACTACTGGTTTGTGCCCTCCTCACGTCTTGCCAGCTGGACGGATCGCCGCTCTCGGGGCGACGGGCGGCTTTCACCATGGGGTGCTAGCGTGCCGTACAATGCCGGGTTCATGTCCGCTTTTGCCCGTGAGGGAACCGAGCTCGGGTGTGACGGGGTGCGATTGGCATCGATTGCGGCCGAAGTCGGCACGCCGGTCTATGTCTACAGCGCGGCGACCATTCGTGACCGTGTGCAACGTCTCCGGGCCGCGTTCGGGGCACATCCACACGCCATTCACTATGCGCTCAAGGCCAACTCCAACCTTGGTGTGGTCCGGGCGATTCGCGCCGCCGGTGCGCTGGTCGACGCCAATTCCGGGGGAGAAATCGACGTCGCCCTTCGGGCTGGCTTTACCCCCGAGGAGATCGTTTTCACTGGGGTCGGGAAGACCCCAGCCGAGATCGACAAAGCCGTGGCGCTTGGGGTGAAGGCGATCAACGCCGAATCGGGTGGAGAGCTTCAGCGTATTGCGATCGTGGCTCGACGACGCCGGACGACGGCGCGGGTCGCGTTACGCGTAAATCCCAACATCGCGTCCAACAGCCATCCCCATATTTCGACTGGCTTGAGTGTCCACAAGTTCGGGGTCCCGATTGATGATGCACGGTCGGTGATCCGGAACGCAGTGTGCGAGGATCTCAAATTTGTCGGGCTCCACGTGCACGTTGGTTCCCAAATGCTAGGCCTTGATCCGATCCGGCAGGCGGCCGTAGCCGTCGTTCGCTTGGCGAATGTCTTACGCGATGATGGCGTCGTGCTGGAGCATCTTGACCTGGGGGGAGGGCTTGGTATCGCTTATCGGGACGAAGAGGTTGAGCAGGTTCCGGCGTTTGATCGCTATGCGCTGACCCTGTTGGATACGGTGCGGTCGTCGGGGCTGGCCACGATTGTGGAGCCCGGTCGGGCCATTGTGGGGCCGGCCGGCGCGCTTGTCGCCTCGGTCGTCGATGTGAAACCGCGGCCAGGCGGGACGTGGTTCGTCGTGCTCGACGCCGGGATGAGCGAGCTTATGCGACCCGCTTTGTATGGCGCGTATCATCGAATCGAGCTCGTCACGACCGATGCGCGTGATCCGGTGCCGTGCGATGTAGTCGGGCCGATCTGTGAGACATCCGATGTGTTTGGCGTGGAGCGTCTACTGCCTAAGCCGGACCTCGGCGCGCTGGTCGCGGTCTTTGACGCCGGAGCCTACGGGGCGGCGATGGCGTCGAACTACAATCGACACCCATTACCGGCCGAGACACTGGTCGATGACGGTCGCTGGCGTGTCGTGCGACGACGGCAGACGATTGAGGACCAGCTTGTGGGTGAGGATTAGAGTGTGCTGATCGCGATCGAAGGACTCGACCAGAGCGGAAAAGCGACACAGGCGCAGCGTCTGCGAGACCGATTGCGAGAGGAGGGTCGACGGGCTCGGCTTGTGACGTTTCCTGACTACGGCACCACGATCGGTGAGGAAATCGCCAGGGCGCTTCAGGGCGAGCGGGAGTATGGCGCTGACGTCATGCAATTGTTGTATATCGCGAATCGACATGAGCGTCTCCCTGACTTGGTGCGCTGGCTCGAAGGGGGACTCATCGTCGTGTGTGACCGATACATCGCCTCGAGTGTAGCCTATGGTGAAGCTCAGAATCTTGACAGCGACTGGCTGACCCAGACCCAACGGTTTCTCCCGGCTCCCGACGTGACCGTGCTGCTTGACATCGCCCCGGATGTCGCACTCCATCGCAAAGCCACCGGTCGTGACCGATACGAACGCGACCTGGCACTCCTTGAACGTGTCCGACGGAGCTATCTGCGTCAGGCCCAGGAGGGGGGCTGGCTCACAGTCGATGGGGAGCCTGGCCCAGACGACGTATCAGAGACGCTCATGGCGTCGCTGGCCGAACGGCTCGCGCCAGAGTGAGGGCGCGGACCTCCCCAGCTCCGCAACGACGCAATACCCGGGCACACGCGTCAAGCGTGGCCCCGGTGGTGGCTACGTCGTCGATAATTACGACCGTCGGACCCTCAGCTCTCGAGCTTTGTCGGGTGCTGCGTCTGGCGGCCCAGTTTCGCGTGGGAGCGAATGCGTCTAGCACGTTGCCATGACGTCGGGCGGCGGGCAGCTCGGTTTGCGGCCGCGTGGCCTTCGTTCGATGAAGCGCGTGCACGACGGGTGGGCCCAGGTGTTCGGCTAGTGCCGCCGCTTGATTGAAGCCGCGGGCCCGGCGCTGCCGTCGGTGCAACGGCACCGGTACGACACAGTTGATGTCTTGCAGCACGTCGTCACCATGCTGTCGCATCAGTTTTCCCAAGGGGCTGGCCAGGGTCGCGCGTCGCTCGTACTTCAGCACGTGCACGAGACGCCGGAGGGAGCCGGCGTAGGGGCCGACGGCCCGGGCCCCGAGCAATGACGGATGCCTGCCGGCGGCAACGAGAGCAGTGGCTACGCCGACGTGACATCGTGCGCCACGATGCCAGCGATACCCCGCATCGCTCACAGAGTGGTGGCGTGAGTCGCGGGATGGCGTCCCAACAGCGTGCACAGACTGTTCCCCGGCTTGGGGGGGAGTCGAGAAGGGTCTCACAGACTGCGCACACGGGGGCAAGCAGTACGGCAAGCACGGGATCGACGATCGTCCGGTGCGCGAGCCGCGCGACGAATCGCAGCGGGATCGTGGCCACGACTAGACCTCGACCCGGGTGGCGTTGCCCCAGAGCCGCTCCAGAGCGTAGAAGCTCCGTGTGTCGGGAGTGAACACATGCACAATGAAATCGAAACAATCGATCAGGACCCACTCGGCGGTCGCATAACCCTCTAGGTGGGCGGGTCTTGCGTCAAGGGACTTGAGTCGGGCCTGGATGTCATCGACGATGGCGGTCACCTGACGCGTGCTTCGACCGGAACAGATGACGAAGTGATCTGTGAACGCACCTGATGCGCGAAGGTCAAGCACGATAAGGTCTTCGGCCTTCTTTGCCCGTGCCGCTTCCACTACCTGACGGAGTGGCTCGGAGAGCGAGGGCTCCGGGGGCGAAGACGTGGGGGAGTTGCTTGTACTACCGGTCACGATGACGGTTCAGGAGACGGGGGTTCCCACGGGTCGCTAGTGACGCTCCACCTCAAACCACCGAGTGTCGCGCGTAGATACATTCATTAAGGGCTCCGCTACGCGGGGACGGATATCTCCCTAGGACCAGCAGCACGTGATTCAAATGCACACATTTTGGTCTAGGAGATGTCCAATGGTTGGACATGGCCGTTCGACTCCATGCGGTCATTGTGACCGGCCGTTTGATCTCACGCAAGCGGGGTGCCAACCTGATCCCGCTCATAAAGACGATGACGCTCGATGTAGGTCGCGACGACCGTCGGGACACGACGGGTCAGCGGCGTGCCGCGTGACACATCGGCCCGAACCCGTGTGGACGAGACGTCTGTCGTGACCGCGTCCAAGAGGAACACCGTGGGTGTCGGCGGCACCACGCACACCTCGTGCTCAGGCGCGATCTGCATACGCGGTCGCACGTCTGGGAGCGTGTCGACGAGGGGGACCACCGGGTGACCGGGTCGTGCCACCACGACAAAATGAGCGGCGTCGAGCACCCTCGGATAGTCATACCAGGTGGCGATCTCTTGGAACGTATCGGCGCCGAGGATAAAAAACAACGACGCGGGTGGATGCCCGAGCTCGTGGAGTCGGGACAAGGTGATTGCCGTATAGGACGGACCCTCGGCGGTTAGCTCAACGTCGCACGGTTCTAGGTACGCGTGCTGGTCGGTGGCCAGCGTGACCATCGCGAGCCGGTCGGCGTTACTGGCCTGAGCCGGTGTCGCCCTGTGAGGCGCGGTTCGTGACGGCACCACCAACACTGTCTCCAATGTCAGTCGTTGCCGGGCAACCTTGGCGGCGTCGAGATGCCCCACATGTATGGGGTCAAAGCGTCCTCCGAGGATTCCGGTTCGAGTGGGCTGCATTAGACCGGATCCGGGGTGTCCGGGAGGGCGGCGTCGTGACCCAACGCTGCCCACACGGCCTCCAGCAAGGGGTTGAGGCCCTGTCCCGTCACTGCTGAAATCGGATAGAGGGTGAGGCCCTTAGTTGTTGCATACCGCCGAAGTTGGTCGAGTCGTGCCGGTTCGTCCAGGGCGTCAACCTTGTTGGCCACCAAGAGTTGTCGTTTGTCTGCGAGACCGCCGATCGGTGACGGGGCCGCCTTGTCCCCTCCGAATTGGAGAAGCTCGTTACAGATGATGTCGACGTCCTCGACGGGATCGCGGCCGGTCTCTGACGAGACATCCACCATGTGCACTAAGACGCGGGTACGCTCCACGTGACGGAGAAACCGATCTCCCAACCCGTGCCCATCGTGGGCTCCCGCGATCAACCCAGGGATGTCGGCCATCACAAAACTGCGTTCGTCGCTGAGACTGACGACGCCGAGGTTGGGGGTCAGGGTTGTGAACGGGTAATTGGCGATTCTTGGGCGCGCGGCCGACACGCGGGCGATCAGTGTGGACTTCCCGACGTTCGGAAACCCCACCAGACCGACGTCAGCCAGCAGCTTGAGCTGGAGTCGTAAATGGCGACTCTCGCCTGGTCGACCTGGTTCCGTTCGGCGAGGCGCCTGGTTGGTTGAGGTCGCAAAGTGTTGGTTCCCACGTCCACCGATGCCACCACGCGCCACGACCACCCGCTGTCCAGATTCCGACAAATCGGTGAGCAGACTCAGGGCGTCGTCGGTCTCCTCGAACACGACCGTTCCGACCGGGACACTGAGTTCCAGGTTTTCACCGTTGCGACCCGTTTTCGTCGATCCCGCACCATGGGCCCCGCGCTTCGCGGTGTAGGTCGGATGGAACCGGTATTTGACGAGGGTATTGAGGTGGGGGCTGGCCACAAGGTGAACCGACCCACCCGTGCCGCCATCGCCACCGTTCGGGCCGCCTCGTGGCGCGAACTTCTCTCGGCGAAAACTCAGACAGCCCCGGCCGCCGTCACCGGCGATGACCTGGATGTCCACCTCGTCGACGAACATGCATGCTGTCCCATGACGTGTTCGGACCGCAAACCGCTGGGGATCAATCTAGAGGGAGGACACTGATGGCTCGACCGCGGCCCCCGTGGTCTTCGAACCGCACCCGCCCCGAGATCTTTGCAAACAGCGTGTCGTCCTTGCCGATCCCTACATTCAGACCGGGCCGAAAGCGCTGACCCCGCTGTCGCACGAGGATCGCGCCACCGGTGACGACATTGCCATCGAACCGTTTCACACCGAGGCGCTGCGCGTTGCTGTCCCGACCGTTGCGGGAACTGCCTTGTCCCTTCTTATGTGCCATGACTGCCTCAGTCGGAATCAGCAATGTTTGTGATACGAACCCGCGTCAAGTCGGTCCGGTGTCCCTGTGTGCGTCGCATCCCCTTGCGTCGCTTGTGTCGAAATACACGCACCTTCGGACCGCGGGCGTGGGAATCTATCACCCCCGTGACCTGGGCGCCGTGAACGACCGGGCTTCCGGTGACCACCGAGCCGTCGTCTCGCCCTACCAGCAAGACCTGATCGAACGTTATCTCGTTCCCGGTGTCTTCCGGGAGCCGATCCACGTCAACGATTTGCCCCGGTTCAACCCTGTATTGGTGACCGGCGGCTTGAATGATGGCGTACACGTAAAACCCCTTCACATTCCTGGCTGCTGACCATACTGAAAGACCAGGGCACAACACGATACCCGTAACCTTTCTAGATTACCCCCGTGACTCACCCGCTGTAAAGGACCCAAAAAGAACACCCGCCGATGAGACACTCCCGCGACGGATGCGCTCCAGCGTGACTGAATTGCTGGGATTATATCCATCCGGTGGAGTTCTCCGCGGCGTTAGCGGAGGAGTGTACGGGTGCCTCGTACACTCTGGGTACTGAAGGCACCGAGCACCGATGGCAGGAGTCGGTCCATCAACTCGAAATAGGACGACAGCGCCGGTGTATTCTGCGACGCGTCATACAAGATTTCCTCCCGATGCCGCTCGGTGTAGACGGTGGCGCCGGTCCCGCCGTCGATGAAAATGAACTTCGGGCTCAGTATGAATCCACGACGGTCTCGATACGTGCGCACGGGCACGGTACGTCTTCGTCCGAACGAATCATAGACCTCTCGCTCACGCGTCACCATCCCGGACTGCGCGTGTGGTGAAAAATAGACCGTGCCGGTCAAGATGAGTGGGCTCTGATACTCTTCCCCTAGGTCTCGCCAGAACCCGATGTTGGCAAAGATTGTCTCGTAGGACTCGAGGTCTTCTTCGGACATCGAATCGTCTTCTCCGAGGGCTTCGGCATCCTCTGGTGCCGCAGCGAACCCGTCGGGGACCGTCTCCTCATCGGCGTGGTCTGCTCCCTCACCTTGTTCGGCCGCGATTTCTAAGAGTGGTAGCACATCGGCATCGACGACCTGCAGGTCTGAGGACCGTCGGAGTTGGCTGCGGAGAAGTCTGGCTGTTTCGACGTTGGCATCGACATCCTCCGACCCGCCAGACACAAAGCCTGCGATCAGGACCCGCTGGAACTTTGAAATATCAAGCTTGGGGGTCAAGGGCGTTTCGATCGCCACGTCATAGAATGACGTGCACCCAGCCAGCAGGGTCGCGACACCGAGACTAGCGAGAGCTTTGATTGGCACGGTCATTGACTTCCAGGAAGAGATCGTAATTTTGTTCGATGTCGAGGTTCTCAGGGTCAAGATCCAGCGCTGTCTCATATGCCTCGCGCGCCTCATCCAGCCGTCCCTCGTGTTCGAAACCGATGGCCAAATTGTTCCAGGCCGACGCATACGTGGGGTCAAGATCGATCGCTCGTTCCCAACGGTAGATCGCCTCTCGCCACAGCCCGCGGCGCGCGACATCGATACCAAAATCGACCTGCGCCTGCGCGTCTGACCGCTCGTCCGCGGCCACAGTCGCTCCTCCGATAACCAACCCGAGCAACACAATGACGAGCGTCTGTCGAAGCATGGAACCTCATCAGCCACTATAGCCAGTCATTCAGTGGTGTTGCAAGGGGACTGCCAGTCCCACGCCATGATGCTCGAGTGACGGATCCGCGCAACGTGTATACTCGAACTCGGGTCGGGCATACCGAACTGCGGATTGACCGTGGGCCGGATGCCGATGTTGGGTTTTATTCCCGACCTGAGTCCCTCCCTTGGTCGATACCGCCCGTGTCCGCTGCGGTGTCGTGACGTCCTACATCCCACGTATCTGACGTCATTGCCGTGCGTCCGACGCGTCTTCAGACGCAGGGAGGTCAAAATGACATGTCGCGATTGGGTCGCCTTGGCGATGCTGTGGTGGAAAGATGGCTGGCGACAGCCGATCGCCGACTGGCTGACCGACCCACACAGGGCGACAGTCAAGGCCTGGCGGACCTCATTCGAGTCGGTGGCCGCGTCCATCGATGTCCGCCTCGCGACCGCGCCCCCGATTGCCAAGGCGCGGGCCCTCGCCCAGACTGCGCTCGAGACGGCGACCCGGGCTGGTCTGCATGTGATCCCGTGGCCGGATCCGCGCTATCCCAAGTTGCTGACCTCGATTGCCGACCCGCCGCCGGTCTTGTGGATCCGTGGTGACGTCACGGCCTTGGACAGCGTGGCTGTGGCCCTTGTTGGCTCGCGGGCCGCGATCGATCACGCGAAGGAGGTTGGATACGAGCTGGGATTGGCTCTCGCCGCTCGGGGCGTCACAGTGGTGAGTGGGCTGGCCCGAGGGGTTGATTCAACCGCGCATCGGGGGGGCCTGTCGGTCGATGGTCGCACAGTTACGGTGTTGGGCTCCGGGGTGGACACCGTGTATCCTCGCGAGCACACTACCTTGGCTCAGGACGTCGTGCGTCGTGGCCTGGTCCTGAGTGAATTTCCTCCCGGGACACCACCCAGAGCGGCCCACTTTCCTCAACGCAACCGTCTCATCAGCGGTCTGTCTCAGGTCGTGGTCGTCGTCGAGGCATCCCGGCGGAGCGGGTCGTTGATCACCGCTCGTTTGGGTCTAGAACAGGGTCGTGAGGTCATGGCGGTACCGGGGACCGTGCTTGGTCGGCGTAACGTCGGCGCCCATGCGTTGCTCAAAGATAGTGCAAAGCTCGTCGAAGATGTGGACGATATCCTGACAGAGATCGGCCCGGGTGTGTGCGCGAGGGTGATTCCCACCGAGGGGGCGGCGCCGGATGATGTGGTCTTGCGACATCTGGACCACGGCGAAAGTTACGATCTCGATCAACTGGTCGCCCGGTGCGGCCTTGAGGGGGCACGCCTGTTGCCGCGATTGCTTGAACTTGAGCTCGCCGGGCGTATCGTACGTCGTGACGGGGGCCGGCATCTGAGAACTGCAAACTGCGGTGGTCGACAGTGAGCGACCCTCACCGATGAGGAGATGTAGGAGTCCGGTCTCGGGACGACGATGGTAGGGTAGATTCCAGTGCTGTGGTCGCAGCGGCCGCAGATATCGAAGGTAAGGACACATGGCGAAGGCACTTGTGGTCGTCGAATCGCCGGCCAAGGCGAAGACCATCAACAAATATTTGGGACGAAACTTCAAGGTTGTCGCGTCGATGGGACACATCCGTGATTTGCCCAAGAGCAAGTTGGGGGTGGATATCGACGAAGGGTTCGTGCCTGTGTATGAGTCAATCCCCGCCCGCAAGAAGGTCATCAAGGAACTGCGGGATGCGGCAAAGGGCGTCGAGCAGATTTATGTCGCGACGGACCCCGACCGCGAAGGTGAGGCGATTGGCTGGCATCTGGCCAACGAACTCGGATCAAAACGACGGAAGGTCGGTCGGTTGTTGTTCAACGAGATCACCAAGAAGGCCGTGCTTGACGCCCTGAAAGAAGAGCGGACTATTGACCAACGTATGGTCGATGCCCAACAGGCGCGGCGTGTGCTTGACCGATTGGTCGGCTACAAACTGAGCCCGTTGCTCTGGGATAAGGTGCGACGCGGGTTGAGCGCGGGTCGTGTGCAGTCGGTGGCGCTCAAGCTGGTGTGTGATCGGGAAGCTGAGATCGGTCAGTTTGTCACTGAGGAGTACTGGCACGTCTTTGGCCGTCTCGCTGGGAATGTGCCCCCAGAGTTCGAGGCGAAGGTCGTCCGTCACGGCAAGCATGCCCTCAAGGTGACGAACGAGTCCGAGGCCAAACGGGTGGTGGCCGACCTCGAGACGGCGACCTTTGTGGTCAGCTCGGTCGCCAAGAAGGAGCGAAAGAAGTCGCCGCCGCCGCCGTTTATCACGAGCAAGCTGCAGCAGGCCGCGCGGTTTCCGGTCAAGAAGACGATGCTCATCGCGCAGCAGCTCTATGAGGGGATTGAGCTCCCTGGGGAAGGCGCGGTCGGGTTGATCACCTACATGCGAACCGACTCGCCGCGTGTCGCGGACCAAGCGATCACCGATGTGCGAGCACACATTGCTGCGCGACATGGCGACGAGTGGGTTCCGGCGAAGCCACGTTTCTTCAGAAAGAAGGCGGATGCGCAGGACGCCCACGAGGCGATCCGCCCCACCGGCATGCAATACGACCCGGAGACGGTGCGGCCGCACCTGTCCTCGGATCAATACTCGTTGTACCGATTGATCTGGAACCGGTTTGTGGCGTCCCAGATGTCGGCGGCGCGGTTCGACGATACGACCCTCGAGGTCGAGGCTGGTGAGTATCTCCTGCGCACCAAAGGGTCGGTCCAAGCGTTCGCTGGGTGGCTATCGTTGTATCAGACCGACCCCACGAACACCACCGGCGACACGGCCGAGGGGCCCGTAGGGGCCGACGCGTCCGGCGGCGAGGGTGACGATGGAGCCACGACCGGGTTGTTGCCCCAACTTGTCGTCGGCGACGAGCTCGAGCTCCGCAAGCTGGATCCCCAGCAGAAATTTACCCAGCCGCCACCGCGCTTTAGTGAAGCGACATTGGTGAAGGAGCTTGAGGAAAACGGGATCGGGCGTCCGAGTACCTATGCGTCGATCATCGGGGTGTTGCAGACCCGTGAGTACACGGAGAAGGTCGAGGGTCGGTTTCGACCCACGCGATTGGGTCGGCTGGTCATCGACCTGTTGGGTACGAGCTTCGAGGACATTCTCGCCGTCGACTACACCCGTGGACTCGAAGAGCAGCTTGACCAGATCGAGGAGGGGACCGCGGACTACCGCACGATGCTCGAGGGGTTCTATCGAACATTCAGCGCCAATTTGGGGTCGGCCGAGGAAGCGATGCCGAACGTCAAAGGCAACGGACTGCCGAGCGACGAGGTCTGCGAGAAGTGTGGCGAGCCGATGGTGGTCAAGGTTGGTCGGTTTGGGGTGTTTCTCGCTTGCAGCGCCTACCCAGAATGTCAGAACACGCGAGAGGTCGAAAAGACTGATCCGGTGGCCGACGAGGAGCCCGACCCCTGCGAGAAGTGTGGTAAACCGATGGTCGTCAAGCGTGGCCGGTTTGGTCAGTTCCTGGCCTGTTCGGGGTATCCAGACTGCAAGACTACACGCAAGTTGATCGAGACCAAGGGTGGATTGACCGCGGCAAAGCCTGACCGAGTGATCGACGAGCCGTGTCCCCGCTGTCAGTCCAAGCTCGTTGTGAGGCAGGGGCGTTTTGGCGAGTTCACGGCGTGTAGCGACTATCCGAAGTGCCGGTATGTGAAATTGAAATCGACCGGTGTCCCATGTCCCAAGGATGGAGGCGATGTCGTCGAGCGCAAGTCACGCCGTGGGCGTACCTTCTATGGGTGCAGTAACTATCCAGGGTGTGACTTCACCTTGTGGAATCGTCCGATGGCCGAGTCGTGTCCGAAGTGCGGTGCTCCCTACCTGGTCGAGAAGATCACGAAGCGATGGGGGCACCAGGTGTTGTGTGATAGCGACGACTGCGACTATGCCCGCACAGAGGAGGCAGTCTCGGCGTGAGTGGCAGTCGGATATCGGTCATCGGTGGCGGTTTAGCGGGCTGCGAAGCGGCGTGGCAAGCCGCCAGCCGGGGGGTCGCGGTCACGCTCCACGAAATGCGGCCGACGCGAAAAACCCCGGTTCACCAGACTGACTGGTTAGCGGAGCTCGTCTGTAGCAACTCGTTCCGCGCCAATCAGATCGAGAACGCGGTGGGACTACTCAAGGAAGAGATGCGTCGGTTGGGCTCCCTCATCATGCGTATCGCGGATGAGACCCGTGTCCCGGCCGGTGGTGCCCTAGCCGTCGACCGCGCTCGGTTCGCCGAGGGCGTGACGACGGCCCTCGAAGAGACCCGCCTTGTTACCATCACCCGGCGAGAGGTGAAGGACCTGTCCGCGTCGGACGACACTCGCACGCCGCTGGTTGTGGCCACAGGTCCGTTGACGTCACCCAGTCTTGCCGCGGCTGTTGCCGAACTCGTCGGCCAGGGTCAACTGTATTTTTATGACGCCATCAGTCCCATCGTCCTCGCCGAGTCGATAGACGACAGGGTGGTGTTCCGTGCCTCACGCTGGGGGCGCGATTCCCCGACGCCGACCTCCCTCAGCCTCGCCGTGGCGACCGATGCGGCATGTGGCGTTGACGATGGTCAGGGCGACTACTTGAACTGCCCGATGACCGAAGGGGAGTATCGATCGTTCTACAAGGCGTTGGTGGGGGCGGAGTCGGCGACGTTGCACGAGATCGATCGGGAACGGTTCTTCGAGGGGTGCCTGCCGATAGAGGTGATGGCGCGTCGTGGTGAAGACACCCTGCGGTTTGGACCGATGAAGCCGGTGGGGTTGACCGATCCGAGGACAACGCGCCGCCCGTTCGCGGTCGTGCAGCTGCGTCAGGATACGTTGGCGGGTGACCATTACAGTCTCGTGGGGTTTCAAACACAGCTCAAGTGGGGCGAGCAAGAGCGGATCATCCGCATGATTCCTGGGCTCGAGCGCGCCGAGTTTGTTCGATTTGGCATGATTCATCGCAATACATACATCAACGGGCCGTCCGCGTTGCTCCCGACCTGGCAGTCCCGTCCTCGTCCGTCCGTCTTCTTTGCGGGACAGATTTCTGGGGTCGAGGGGTATGTCGAGTCTGCTGCGAGCGGGTTGGTGGCCGGGCGCAACGCGGCCGCACTGGCAAAGGGCGAGGCCCCGACCGCCCCTCCTCGCTCCACCGCAATCGGCGCGTTGGGCTACTACGTCTCCCATGCGAACCCGGCCGACTACCAGCCGTCAAATATCACCTTCGGGCTGATTCCGGTGGGGGCCAGCGTCCCCCGTCGTCGACGTGAGCGCCGTCGGGCTGTCGCGACCAAGGCGCTTGCCGATATTGCAGAGTGGGCATCTGAGACCAATACCACCGAAGACGTATATGTGGACACACCTGCGACAGTTTCTTGAGTATCTGCGGCTGAATCGCAACTTGTCGGCGCGGACGGTCCGCGCTTACGAAAGCGATCTGACGCAATACGTGGGTTTTCTGGAGAACTATTTTGAACGTGGGGCGGACGGCATTGTGCCCACCGATATCGATCATCACGCGGTGCGTGCCTTCATGCGCGACCAATACGACCGAGGACAAGCACGGGCATCTTCCGCCCGGCGGCTAGCCGCCGTCCGGTCGTTTGGTCGGTATCTACGACGCGAGCACTATATCGAGCGAGACCCCGGGGCTTTGGTGGCGACACCCAAGCAGGAACGGAAGATCCCGGCCCGTCTCGACGAAGGTGAAGTGTCCAGGATGCTTGCCGCGCCGGATACGACTACCCCACTCGGCCGCCGCGACCGGGCGATTCTTGAGCTGTTTTACGCGTCCGGGCTCCGGCTGAGCGAGTTGGTGGGGCTCGGGTTGGAAGACATCAATCTGAGCAGTCGTCTCGTCCGGGTTCTCGGCAAGGGCGGTAAGGAGCGGATCGTGCCCTTCAACCGGAGCACGGTCGCGGCGTTGCGTCACTATCTCGGCGATCGCGCGCGTCTTGTAAGAGGGAACCGGACGTCGGACATGAAGCGATCGGGGTCGCCCACGGGCGACCCCTTGTTTGTGAATTACAAGGGCGGTCGGCTCTCAGCCCGCAGCATCGACCGACTCGTGCGCCGCTCTGTGGCAGCCACCAGCGCACGAGACGGCGTGAGCCCACATGCGCTGCGACATTCCTTTGCGACCCACCTGCTCGAGCGAGGGGCGGATCTTCGCGCCATTCAGGAACTGCTTGGTCATGCGCGGGTGACCACCACGCAACGCTACACGCATGTAAGCTCGGCCCAGCTGATGTCTCTGTATAAGAAGACTCACCCGCGGGCCTGAGCGCGCCTCGCGTCCGCGTTCAGGCGGGGGTCGTCACTGCCACTGGAGCGCGTCGTTGCCGGGGGAGTGTGATGCCAAGCGTTTTGATCTCGTAGTTCATGACACGCGGTGTAATTGAGAGCAAATCGGCCGCGTCCTTCTGGACCCAATTGGACATCGTGAGCGCTTCTATGACGGCCTGCCGCTCGATCTCTTCGAGTGGGACTCCCGTGGGCGGGATCTTGACCACACTTACCATATCGGATCCGTCAACCGCCGGGGACAGCCCTCCCAATCGCAAGTCCTCTTTTGTGATCAGATCGCCATCGTCGAGCAGGACCGCACGCTCGATGGAGTTCTCCAGCTCGCGAATGTTGCCCGGCCAGTTGTAGCGTTGAAGGACTTTCTCGGCGCCAGTATCCAGCCCGGCGATCTTTTTTCGGAGCTCACCCGCATAGCGTTGAATAAAGGTCGTGGCCAGGTCAGGAATGTCCTCTTTCCGCTCGCGGAGCGGTGGCATCTCGACCGTCATGACGTTGAGACGGTAATACAGGTCCTCACGGAACTCGCCGGTGGCGACCATGTCCCCGAGATTGCGATTGCTCGCGGTGACCAGACGCACATCGACCCGGACTGTACGGGTGCCCCCCAGACGCTCGAACTCCTGCTCCTGTAACACCCGCAAGATCTTGGCCTGGGTGTTAGGACTCATATCCCCCACTTCGTC
>JAYZGM010000013.1:0-5554 GCA_036336225.1 Acidobacteriota bacterium
ACGTAGCGATGAAGATGCCGCCCATCGATCGCCCCATATTGCTCCGCGCCCGCTGGAAGCGGCCAGCGCAACAACGGGACGTTAGGCGACACCTCTCCCCCACCGTTCGACGCCGTCGACTGGGCGGTCGCGGTCAGAGCCCCCACCAATCCAACCAGCACCAGCAAAGACACGACCCGTAATACCGCTGCCCCACATCCGAGCGCCGCACCTCGGTCCATAGTCATGACCGTCCGCAAATGGTCTACGCCACGACCAATCTGAACCGTATATACGGCTCAGCACGTCCTTCCGCTGTAGCACGACATGGCTCTGCTCGGCGTGCCTTTGAGGATTGTCCAGGATACGAAGACCGACGGGCGCGAGCGATACGAAAAAACCCTGGTCCTCATCCGCCCGGACAACTTCGTCGCCTGGGTCTCGGATCGCAGCGACGTGGATGCGATGGCCGTACTGCAACAAGTGACGGCCAGGTCCTGACCGTCCACCCACGAGCCGTGCGGGATCGGCGTCGGCGTCACCGCACGCCGGCTCACCGCCACAAATCGAACAAATAGCTGTACTTCAACGTCAAGCTGCGCCCGGCACCCGGCGGTCTGAACCGATCAAAGCCTTCAATATCGTCGTAGACGATAAACAGACCCGTATTCGCGTCCGACAACACGGCGAACCGTAGGTTGGAGGACCAGAGCCGGGCCCGGTCGTTGTATTGCACCAATGCCTGGATGAACACCCGCGTGGTGAACGAATAGTTGAGCCGGAGCCTGGCCAAGTTCGTAACGAACGCCCCGCCCGGCAAGTCAAGATCATTGCGCTCCCACGACACCTGTGTGTTGAACCGCTCGCCGAAACGAAAACTCAGTCGCGGGCCCACCTGTGAGCGGCTCCCACCAAAGAACCCTCCGAAGACCGAGAAGAACTCGAGGCTGGCCGGGGCACCTTCATTGGTTCTAAATCGCAATTGGACCTCAGCGTGGTCATAGCGGCCGACTGGCACGACAACGTCGGGGAAGATCTCGAACGGCTCGAGGACGCCTTCGGTCGTCAGATTCAGTGCGGTGCTCGCCCAGAACCCGTTGCGCCACTCCATGGTGTTGTCGAGGTGGATCCACTCCGACTCGGCCTCTCCGGTGACGTAGTCCCGGATGATGAAGAAGGCGGCGTGCGGGGTCCACTCGTGGAACCCGAACGTGTTCTCAGGACGAAACGCGGTCCGAAATGCGCCGTCGACCCGCCGATAGCCCCGCCGCGCATAGAAACCGACCTCCGGATTGAACCCGGGGGCGACTTCCGTGAATCCGCCCCCGTAGCGATACCGTTCGGACTCGTAGCTGGCGGCCAAGTTGTAGGCGTGGGTGCCGACATCCACGCTGGGCGTGTCGGTCTCAGCCGCAAATCCGGACATGGTGACGGTTTGCCCGACCCCCCAGCGTCCATCCACGGCGTAGCTCCGATTGACGTCTTCCGTCCCGGCGAGATCACCGGTGGCTCGACGATTGACCACGATGGCCCCCACATTCGACCGATTCGGTAGATCCTGTCGAACCCGCGCCACGGTGTAGTTGTTCGACGGCGTCCCGCGCGCCGCGACCGACGCGGTCTGCATATTCAACACACCGATGTTGGTGTTGGACCCGACCTGACCGGTCAGCCGACCCCCACCCTGGATCGGAATCTGGGTGCCGTCGGCTCCTATGCCGATGCGCCGGCTGAAGAACATCTCCAGCTCACCCGGTTGCCCCACCGAGAACAGCCCGGCGTTCTCCAGAAAGAACGGTCGCTTCTCCGGAAAGAATAGGTTAAACCGGTCGAGATTGATCTGCTGGTCGTCCACCTCGACCTGCGCGAAATCGGTGTTGTAGGTCAGATCCAGCGTGAGGCTCGGGGTCACGCTGTACTTTAGATCCACACCGACGTCGCCGTGTAGCGTGGCGCGTCGGTCGGTGTCCCGGCGAAGGGTTTGCCCGAGGAGATACGGGATCAGCTTCAGGTTCCGCTGGGGCGGCACCTCCATCCCGCGGAGCTCCCCGGCCAGCGAGAGGCGATTCAGGTTGAACTGACGCGGCAACGGCGCCCAGTAGGACTCCTCGTTCCGATGTCGAATGTTGCGCTGGAAGTTGATCCCCCAAGTCTGGGTGGCACCCGATGCATAGCGCAGCGTGCGAAACGGAATGGCGAACTCAGCGGTCCAGCCGATGTCAGTGACTTTGGTGGCTACCTGCCACACGCCGTCCCAGTTCAGATTGAACCCGCCACCCGAGCCACGCTGCTGCTGACTCCCTGACCGCTGCACCAGCCCACCCCCGATGCCGCCACTGCCCTCCCCCTCGTTGGTCAGTTGACCGTCATATTCGAGCCCGGCCGGGTTCGTACCGAACACGAACCCGTTCTGCTGGTCCCGATAGGTGTCGAGCACGATCTGGAAGCTGTCGGTCTCGGCCAGCGATGAGTCGCGGCGCGCATCCGAGACGATGATCGTCCCCAGATCGCGGACAAAGCACACCACGCCGAAGTAGACCGTGTCGGCGGTATAGACGATCCGCACCTCGGTGCGCTCCGACGCAGGCTCCCCCTCGTCGGGTGTGTTCTGGCGGAATCCGGTCTCGAAGCCCGCCGCCGTCCAGACCGGGTCGCCCAGCACTTTGCCGTCAATCTCGGGCGCCTGCTCAACGCGGTAGGCGTGGGCGACCGGGAGCGCCTCTTGTGATGCGGTCGCGGGCTGGACGTCAGCCGTCGGTAACGGTGGTTGTGCGGCGGCGGGAACCGCCGCTAGACCGGACGCTGCGAGCGCGACCGCGCGAACGAGCACAGCAGGCTCCATCATTCCAACACTGCTTCGAAGACGTGCCGGGAATGCCGGCACGTGGCAGGATGCACGTCGCGTGTCTCCACTCGGCGAATCCGCCACTTACTCGCCCTCTCGCGCCGACCGTGACGGCCGTCTTGTTCAGCCGCCGCATGTCGTCTGGCCGTGCGAATGTTGACTCGATACGATGCTCTGGGTATCGGCCAATTGTACTCATGATGGCTCAGCTCTCGGATTCCCCCCGGGGCACAACCAACCGGTGAAGCAAGTACCGGTTTTGGGACATCCTCATTTTTCGGGCACAAGCTTCCGCCTTATCTCACAGGGCCACAGGCCCGCGCCAAGCGTGCCCACCACTCTTTCTCTTCCCGCCTCAGACAAAAAACTGCACAATGTCGGTGAAATAAACACCACATCTGATGACGGACATTGCAATCCGACGAGAGAGGTTGATCATGAAAAGAATCTGGTTGCTCGCGATTCTGCTGGGCGCATGGGCGAGCGCCGGCGTGGCCCAGACGACCGCCGAGCTCGTCAACGATGCCGAAACCCCCGAGGACGTCCTTATTCATAGCATGGGGTATGACCGGACGAGCTATAGTCCGCTCAACGAGATCAACCGATCGACCGCGCATCGATTAGTGCCCATCTGGAACACGAGCGTGATGAACGGTCTGGGTGAGCTCGCCGCCCCCTCCATCTACAACGGCGTCATGTATGTGATCAACGGGCAGTGGACCTTCGCCCTCGACGTGGCGACCGGCCGACAGATCTGGCGCACGCCGGTGACCCTCGAAGAGGGAACCCGACGACGAGGGATCAACCGGGGCGGTCCGGTCCTTTATGAAGGCAAGCTCTTTCGCGTCACGGCCGACAACCACGTCCTCGCGCTGGACATGGAGACCGGCGAGGAGCTGTGGAACCAGAAGTTCGCGGACTTCAACGAAGGCTACTACGCCACGGGGGCGCCCCTTGTGGCCAATGGGGTGCTGATCTCCGGAATGTCCGGCGGCGAGTCGACGACCCGCGGGTTCCTTGACGGATGGGACCCGGACACCGGCGCCAAGCTGTGGCGACGTCACACGATTCCCGGACCGGGCGAGCCGGGATTCGACACGTGGCCCCAGGACACCGACGCCTGGCGCTACGGGGGCGCGCCGACCTGGAGGTCCGGCTCGTACGACCCGGAGCTCGACCTCGTCTATTGGGGCACGGGGAACGCCGAGCCGTATGATCCCGAGCCCCGCGGTGCCCTCGACAGCCTCTTCACCTCGAGCGTGCTCGCTATCCGTCCCCAAACCGGCGAAATCGCCTGTTTCTACCAGTACACACCCAATGACGTGTATGACGTCGACGGTACCGATGAGCACACGCTCGTCGATCTCGAGGTCGATGGTGAACTGCGTCAGGTCATGATCCAACCGAACAAGAACGGGTTCCTCTACGTGCTGGACCGGACCGACTGTAGTCTCATCGCGGCCCATCCGTTCGTGCATGTCAACTGGGCCACGCACATCGACCTCGAGACCGGTCGACCGGTCTTGACCGACCTCTATGAACGGTTCCTGGCCGGCGAGGAGGTGTCGATCTTCCCGTCACGCAGCACCAACGCCGTCCCGATCGCGGTCAATCCCAACACGGGGCTGGTATACGCCACCACCTGGCATGTGCCCCGCATCCAGCAGCTGGCCCGGGACCGCGAGGTGGTCATTGGCGGAAACTCCACGTTGGTGAACAATCGATTCCCAGAGGTGGAGCCGGGGGATCTGCTCGGCCACATCATTGCCATGGACCCACTCACCGGAGAGAAGGTCTGGGAAGTACCGACACTGGACTTCCCGATCTCAGCCGGCGTGCTCGCCACCGGCGGGGGTCTGGTGTTCATTGGTCGGCCCACCGGGGAATTCATGGCGCTCGACGAGGCGACCGGGGACACCGTCTGGCAGTTCCAGACCGGCTCGAGCATCAACTCGACGGCGATTACCTATGTCCACGACGGACGGCAGTACATGACTGTGGCGTCCGGCCTGGGAGGCGGGCTAGCCAATCGTTATGCCGCGGGGAAGATGCCAACTGGCGGTTCGATCTGGACGTTCGCCCTCATGCCTGAGTAGCAGAGGCAACGAGCGAAACCTGTCGTTCGGGATCACGCTGCACACACCTCTCCGACGTCGCTTGATGTTGGCGTTCTGCGAGCCTGCATACACGACCTGGACGTGACAACCTGCTAAGTTCTCCACACTGACCAGAAGAGTTATCCGCAGCCGAACGGCACCGGCATGATCTCGGCACAGGCTCGTTGACGACTACTCCCAGCTGTCGAGGCTCTGATGCCCCCCGGAGCTCTACGGCTCACTCGGCAACGGCCCGAAATCGGGCGGGGGTGCCCGATGCCGCGTTGCGGTTTCGTAGGCCGACGCGGCCTTCAACACGGCTGCATCGTCCCCCGGGCCAGCCCAGAACATCATACTGATGGGCAGTGGCGTATCGAGCAACGACGGTTGTTCGCCCGTAACGGCGTCGTAGCCATCTTGCGTTGTATTCAGGAAAAACCGTGGCACATAAACGACCCGGTTGAAGCCGGCGGGCACCACTATCTCCGGAGCCCCCAGCAGCGCCGTGACCGTCTGCGTCGCGCCGGACGCGCCGCGACCGTTCACAAAGGGCTCACTGGGTCCGCCGACCTTCTGGTGGGGCAGCGTGTTTTCCGGATTCACGAGCACGTCGATCCGGTTCTCTTTCATCACC
>JAYZGM010000014.1:0-8473 GCA_036336225.1 Acidobacteriota bacterium
TTCCTACAACATCGTCAAGGACCCGGTGCACATTCACGACTTCCAAGCGACCATCCTGCACCTGTTTGGCATCGATCACGAACGGTTCACCTACAAGCATCGTGGGCTCGACGCGAGGCTGACTGGTGTCGAATCCGCGCGCGTGGTACACGAGGTGCTCGCCTAGCCCGCGAGCCCGTGAGCGTTGAGGACCGACATATTCAGCGTTCCGGTTGGCGCCGAGTCCGAGCTGGGTATCCCGACGCTGCGTTGCTCCTCTTTCGCGATGCGACCCAGTCTGGGTGTGGACCGGGTTGGGCGGAGACGCGCCGGTCTGCTGGCCTGGTGACCAGAACGTGTATGTGGACGAGTCGTTCTCTGAGGAGCTGCGGACCCGGTCCGGTACCGTCGGGGGCTTCGCGCCGGCCTGTGTCCTCGCCCACGAGGTCGGTCCGCATATTCACTATCTGACCGGTATCGAGGCGGACGTCCGTGGCCGTCAGCAAACCAGGGCAATGAGCTTTCCTTACGTATGGAGCTCCAGGCCGATTGTTTGGCCGGTGCGGGGGCGCACGCGCGACGATGAGCGACGCGCCATACATCACGAGATGGAAGACAGACACGTCTGATGGGTTCGGAGCTCGGCGGTACGTTGTCGTAGCACCTCGCAATGGCCATGCGTGCGGCATCTCCGCTGGGTTTGCCACATCGACGTAATCTCCGCATAGCTCCAGTCCCGCTCGAACCGGCCGACGACCGGACTCCGTGGGTTGGGGCGTAGACGGCTGAGCGCGTGCCGGTAGCTGGAGCGACTGTCCGTATCGATCAGGATGTCATACGGTGGAGCCCGAGAGTCGGCCGGTTCTATTGCCAAGGTCTCCGGGCGTCCGCGTCGTTTGAAGCGACGAATCTCGTCACGAAAACGGTTGTCCAGATAGCGCCACAGATAGGCGTCGACATCACCCGCGTGCGGGGCCTCAAAGACGTCGCTCCGACGGAGAAACTGTAACGCGACATCCAGGACGATATCGGCGGGGTCGAGATGTTGACGGATGATCGGGGGACAATGTTACTGCGCTCGCCGGGTGAGTCTGGGGAGGCAATACTGAAACAATGCCGCCCGCGCCTTTCGGTCCCGGGTGCGACAACGATGAACGAGCTCGCCCATGGTGTCAGCGGTCGTGACTCGTTGTGGGCGTCCGACAGCAGGGTTGTCGTCATGACCGTCTTCTGTGTTTCAGAGCCACCATGATAGGGGCAGGCGTCGGTGCTGTCTGTGATGGACATTATTCGTGAAATGTGACGTAGGTCACCGAGAATCCGCGGACGAGCCACGCGTCTCCGTCGACCGCACGTCACAGTCTGAGCGCCCACGCGTGGCCCTGGTGCTCTCGGCCGGTGGTCTGCGCGGGGCGGTACACCTTGGGGTGTTGCGGCGAATGGTCGCCGCGGGTATTCCGCTTGATGTGGTCGTGGGGGTAAGCGCCGGCGCGGTGGTCGCAGCCTACTACGCGGCGGTTGGGCTCGCTATCGACGAACTCATCGGCGACTCGCATGTGTTCAAGGGGCGACACCTTGTGGCCCATAGCCTGAGCGTGCGGAGTCCTCGGTGGCTCCGACGGCTTGTCGAGCCATGGACTGGAATCATTCCGGAGCGTCTTCGACAACTGCAGTCCAGTGAGTTCGAGGTGTTGCACCACGGGGTATCGGCGATCGGCGTCGTGTGCCACGACCTGACCCACAATTGTGCGCGGTATCTTGCGACCGGTGCCCATGCCTCGGTGACGCTCTATGAAGCCGTTGCGACAAGTGCGTCCGTCCCAAGTCTGTTTCCCGCCGTGCCGGTGCACTATGAGGGGCAGATCTGCCAGTTTACCGACGGCGGGATCAGTGATCCGCTCCCCATCCGGTTCGCTCGAGGGGCTGTGCTCGCGGCGACACATCTCATCGTCTCGGACTGTCGTCGGCGCGGGATGCCGCCCGACCCAGCCGATTCGCGTCTGGTGTGGGTCAGACCCCGTGTGCATGGGACCACAACCCTGCGTGCACCCAGGGCGTCGTTGTTCGAAGCGGTCCGGGCGGGAGAGGCGGCGGTCACCGACGGTGTGCTCCGCCGGATCAAGGCGTGGGTGTCGTTGCCGTCTCAGGTTCGAGGGTCCGGCGAAGAAACCGGCCAAGTATGATGATGACCGGCCCGGCAGCATCCCACGAGAATGAGAATGCACAAACTCGTAGACGGAAAAGTCGCACTGGTTACCGGCGCCGGCCGCGGGGTTGGCGCGGCCGTGGCCACGCTGTTGGCCGCGCACGGGGCGCGGGTGATCGTCAACGACCTGGGTGGGAGTGAAACGGGAGAAGGACAGGCGCGAGGCCCGGCGAGCAAAACGGTTGACGCCATCCGAGCTGCCGGTGGTGAAGCGGAGCCGAACTTTGACAGTGTGGCCGATGCCGCGGCGGCCCGCGGTATGGTCGAGCAGGCGCTCGATCACTACGGGGGCATCGACATTGTGGTGAACAACGCCGGTATCCTTCGCGACGTGATTTTTCACAAGATGACCGACGCCGACTGGAAGGCGGTGGTCGACGTTCACCTGACGGGCAGCTTTTATGTGTCGCGGGCGGCGGCGGGGCACTTCCGCAAACAAGAATCCGGTTGTTACATCCACATGACCTCGACCTCCGGGCTCATCGGCAACTTCGGGCAGGCGAACTATTCCGCCGCAAAGCTGGGCATCGTGGGGTTATCGAAGTCGATCGCGCTGGACATGTCGCGGTTCAATGTCCGGTCGAATTGCATCGCGCCGTTCGCCTGGAGCCGGTTGATCGGGTCGATCCCGGTCACCGATGACGCCCAACGGGTGCGGGTTGAGAAACTGAAACAGATGACCCCCGACAAGATCGCGCCGGTGGCCGTGGCACTTGCGGCCGATGCGGCGCGAACCGTCACGGGGCAGGTTTTCGCGGTGCGTAACAACGAGGTGTTTCTCTTCGGTCAGAATCGTCCGATCCGGAGTGTCCAGGAGGGTGACGGATGGACCGTGGCCGCGGTGCTCGACCATGCAATCCCAGCCCTTCGCCCGAGCTTCTACCCCCTGGATCGGAGCCAGGATGTCTTTAGCTGGGAGCCGATTTGAGGTGGGGCTCAGCCCGACACCCCGGCTCCGGTCGGACGGTTGATGATGACGGTCGGTATTCACGCGTTCGGAGGGTATGTCCCCCCGCGGCGTCTGCAACGCGCGGTGGTGGTAAACGCCAATGCCTGGTTCGCCCCCGCGCTCAAGAGCCTGGCACGCGGGGAGCGGGCGATCGCGAATTGGGACGAAGACGCAGTCACGATGGCGGTTGAGGCCGTTCGTGACGCCTTCGCAGAGGCTCCGCGCGATGCTCTGGCTGGGCTTTTCTTGGCGTCCACGACTCTGCCGTTTGCGGACCGTCAAAACGCGGGCGTGGTCGTTGAGGCGTTGCAACTTGGGCGTCAGATTCGGACACTCGATGTTGCCGGTTCACAGCGAGCCGGGTCTTCAGCGCTGGTCACTGCGTTGCAGACGGCGGCGGGTGGTGGCGGGCCGGTCTTGGTCGTGGCGGCCGAGAAACGAGCCGCCCGTGCTGCGAGTGTGCTCGAGTTGACGGCGGGAGACGGCGCCGCGGCGGTGCTCGTGGCACGCGGGGAGGGTGTCGCGCGGCTCTTGGGTGTCGCCACCGAGAGTGTGGACTTTGTCGACCACTACCGCGAACAGCCGCAACGATTTGACTATGGCTGGGAGGAGCGGTGGGTCCGGGACGAGGGATATCTGGAGATCGCCCCGGTCGCCATTCGTCGAGCGTTGCAGACCGCCGGGGTCGAACCGGAGAACGTGAACCACTTCTGCTTCCCGGTCGCGACCAGGCGGGTGGCCGACACACTCGCGCGCAAAGTCGGTTTGCGTGACGAGAGTGTGCGTGACAACTTGCAGCAAGGATGTGGAGAGGCGGGGGCAGCGCACCCGCTACTGCTCTTGGTGCATGCGCTCGAGCACGCCGCACCCGGCGACATCGTGGTGGCTACCGGGTTTGGGCAAGGGTGCGACGCCATCGTGGTGGAGGTTACCGGTTCGCTGCGTCGCACGCGCCCCGCACGAGGGGTTACGGGGCATCTGGCTTGTGGTCGAGCCGACTCGAACTATCAACGCTACTTGGCGATCAACGATCTTCTGACCATCGAACGAGGGCTCAGGGCAGAGGTTGACAAACAGACCGGTCTGACGACGCTCTATCGCAACAAGGAGATGTTGTTGGGAATGGTCGGAGGACGGTGTCGCGCGTGCGGGACGCCGCAGTATCCCAAGAGCGGGGTCTGTGTGAATCCAGACTGTCATGCCGTCGACAGCCAAGACGACCACCCGTTTTCTGAGCAGGGGGGCCGTCTCAATTCGTTCACCGCCGACCGACTGACCTACTGTCCGGACCCGCCCGCCTACTACGGCATGGTGCAATTCGACCAAGGAGGACGTGCCATGATGGACTTGGCCGACGTCGATCCGGAGCGGGAGCTCGTCGTGGGGCAACGGATGCGGATGGTGTTTCGGGTCAAGGATTATGATCGGGTGAGGGGGTTCCGACGGTACTTCTGGAAGGCGAAGCCAGATTGATTGCGTGGGGGCATCCGTCCCCGCCCCCGATGATGTTTGCCACAACAACAGACCTGCTCGCGGGGTGTTCGCGAGGGTAGGACGGACCGATGGCCACCGGAATCAGAGACAAGGTCGCGTTGCTGGGGATGGGCTGCTCGAGATTCGGCGAACGATGGAACGCCAACGCCGAAGATCTGATGCTCGAGGCCTTTCGCGAGGCGCGTGCCGACTCGGGCATCGACACGAACCAGGTCGAGGCCGCCTGGTTCTCCACCGCTATCGAAGAGCAACACGTCGGAAAGTCGGGGATCCCCTTGGCCATGGCGCTTCGTTTGCCGCAGATCCCGGTGACCCGGGTTGAAAACTACTGTGCTTCTGGCACAGAGGCGTTTCGCGGGGCCGTCTACGCGGTCGCCTCCGGCGCGTGTGACGTTGCATTGGCGCTGGGGGTCGAGAAGCTCAAGGACACCGGGTATGGGGGTCTTCCCCAGCGGAGTCGGGGCGCGGTCAACGACATGTATTGGTCCAACATGTCGGCACCCGGCGCGTTCGCACAGCTGGCGAGCGCCTATCAGGCCAAACACGGGATGTCGCGCGACGATCTCAAGCGCGCGATGGCGCACATTTCGGTCAAGAGCCATGACAATGGCGCCAAGAATCCCAAGGCGCATCTTCGTAAACGGATTGACGAAGACCGCGTGATGAATGCCCCGATGATCGCCGAGCCACTTGGACTCTTCGATTGTTGTGGTGTGTCAGACGGGTCCGCCTGCGCCATCGTGACGACACCCGATATCGCCCGTGGCCTCGGGAAGACGGACCTGATCACCATCAAGGCGGTGCAACTGGCCGTGTCCGACGGCACCGAGGTCCAGCACAACTCCTGGGACGGTAGCTACTTCATGACGACGCGGGTCGCCTCGACGCGCGCCTACCGAGAGGCGGGTATCGACAACCCGCGTCAAGCGGTTGGTCTGACCGAGGTGCACGACTGTTTTTCTGTGACCGAGCTTGTCACCATGGAGGACCTACAGCTCTCGCCGGAGGGTGGTGCGATCCGCGATGTGATGGACGGCGTCTATGACGCCGATGGCGCCATACCGTGTCAGATCGACGGCGGTCTGAAGTGTTTTGGGCATCCGATCGGGGCGTCGGGTCTACGCATGCTTTATGAGGTGTATCTCCAGCTCCAGGGTCGGGCCGGCGACCGCCAGCGGTCCGCGACCCCCACGTTTGGACTTACTCACAACCTGGGCGGGTTTCCCCATCAGAACGTCTCTTCGGTGGTCATCGTGGGGCAGGCTGATGCGTGAGCGTCACCCCTGCACGCGGGTGCTCTGGCTCGAGACACACTGCCATCGGCCGTCCCGCAGGATCCAGACGTCGGTATAGAGGAGAGTTAGCGCGACTTCTTGACCCTGTCGTAGACCGACCAAATTCAATGTGAACCACACCACCGCCGTATCGTCGTAGACCTGCACCGTGAAGTTGTCTTGGACCGATGACACGACCGCTTGATTGAACGCGGCCACAAGTTCCAGTTCACGGGCTTTGTCACCACGGGTCCCATCGTCATAGGTGACGATGAATTCGTCGGCCAGGAGACCCGCAACAAAGTCGGCGTCCTGCCGATAGACGGCATCGTTCCAGCCGCGTTCCAGCTCGATCAAGACGTCTTGGGTGGATTGCACCGGTTGCGCCCAGGTGGCCGGGGCCATCGCGAGTACGGCTCCGATGAGTGTCAAGACGATAGTGGTCCCACGTGTCATTCTTTTGTCTCCAAAGGTCCGTTGTGACGAACGCGGGTGATCATAGCGCGGAGCGATTCGGTGATCCGTCGTCGCTCCTCGGCTATCGCTCGATCGGTCCCATCCCAGCCGCACGAGCCCGAGTGGTGCGAATCTGATGCGCGTTGCCGTCGCGCCCCCGCCACTCGGACAGTCCGCTGCCTTCGACCGGCGCTGACACCGGCCTGGATCGCGTTGCTCCTCAGACGAAAATGTCCAATTTGTTCCTCGTCGCGCCTGACATCGGCCCGGCTGTTCCACGACAGACTCTCGGTGCGACGTGGGGTTTCACCACGGGCTGCTAGAACCAGCCGGAACGTGGTGAGACCGGTCACCAGCCCCACAGGCCATCTCGTCATGGTCTTCTCCTCATCCAAGCTCGCGTGCGTCCGTGCAACCCGCGGTGACCCGAAGCGTGACGAGTGGTGTGCGCGAGGCCGAGAGGATATCTGGCTCCGCGTCACCTGTCACCCGGTGAAATACGTCATCACCGCGAGTATCAATGCCACGATGAGGACCGAATGAGCGACGTCCATCCGGGTCCAGCTCCGCTCGGCGGGAACGGTTCTCTCGGAGGTCCAAGTTCCGAGCGTCAGCCCGACCAAGCGGGTTGGATCCGGCCGCTCGCTCCACACGCTGACCAAGCAGAGTATCGTCACACATACGAGAAACAGGGCAAATCCGAAATAGAGGAAATTAACGCCGGCCAGCCAGGCCAGTGGGCCGGACACCGCATCGGCCTGCAACTCCAAGATGAGTTTGGTCATGCCAAGCCCGAATCCGGTGACCAGCGTGCAGATGGCCCCGGTGGCGTTGACCCGGCGCCAGAGGAGTCCGAGCAAGAAGACCGCGGCGATGGGTGGTGCGATGTAGGCCTGGACGTTCTGGAGATAGGTATACAGCTCGGTCGACAGCAGACGCATGACCGGGATCCACGCGATACCGAGCACCACGACGACACCGGTGCCGAGACGACCCACCTGCACCAGCTGTGTGTCGCTCGCGTCAGGGTGTAGCAGCTTGTAGAAGTCCATCGTGAACAGCGTCGAGCACGAGTTGAAGACTGCCGCCAACGAGCTCATCAGGGCCGCGAGCAGTCCCGCCGCGACCAGGCCGCGCAAACCGACCGGGAGCACCGTGCTCACCAGAACCGGCAGGGCTTGGTCTGCCTCGGCCAGAGAGAGCTGGCCACGGTTGGCGAGTCCCAGCGCGACGATGCCGGGCACGATAAACAGAAAGACGGCGGACAGTTTGAGATACGCGCCCCAGATCGCCCCACGACGCGCCGTCGGAACGTCAGCCGCCGCGAGCACACGTTGAACGATGTACTGGTCCGTGCACCAATACCAAAGACCGACGATGGGTGGCGTGAGGACCATTCCCAGCCAGGGAAAATCCGGGTCGTCGAGCGGCTTCCAAAGATCAAAGAGCTCGGGATCGACTGATCGACGGAGCTCTTGCCATCCGCCGATCTCGACGAGCCCGAAGCCCGTGACGGCCACCGATCCCCCGACGAGCACAAAAGCCTGCAGGGTTTCCGTGTAGACCACGGCCCGCAGGCCACCAAGTACGGTGTAGGCACCCGTGAGGAGCACGACGACGGCGGCCCCTGTCCAGAAGTCGAGACCCATGAGGCCCTGCAACATCACGCCACCGGCGTAGACGGTCACCGAAACCTTTGTCAGCACGTACCCAACCAGCATCACGACAGAGAGAAACCATCGGCTGCGCCGGTCATACCGACGCTCCAGGAACTCGGGCATTGTGAAGACGCCGCTTCGAAGATAAAACGGGACGAACACCCATCCCAGGAGCAGGATCAGCCAGGAGTGCAGCTCGTAGTGACCAAGGACAATGCCGGTACTGGCGCCCGAGCCGGCCAGACCCACAACATGCTCAGAACCGATGTTCGACGCGAACAGGGACGCGCCGATGGCGAACCACCCGACATGACGACCGGCGAGAAAATAGTCGGCCGCGGTGGATTGGCGTTTCTGTGCCACCCACGCCGCAATACCCAGCAGCCCGGCGAAATAGACACTAACGACCACCCAGTCCAGTGTGTCGAACCTCATGCGGGTCTTGCTCCTCTTCCCT
>JAYZGM010000015.1:0-12679 GCA_036336225.1 Acidobacteriota bacterium
GGGACACGAGCTTCAGCGGACAGACAGACAGACGCCTCCGTCTCGTTTGCACGAGGCGCCGGGTTGGCGAGTCGGGCCCGGTCGGGACCGACTCGCCACCACTCACCGCTGGCGGGTATCGACGGCGGCTTCGCGAGAAGCTCCAGCTCGTCTTGTGGCGTGACGATCGTCATATTGCCACTGAATATCGACAACCCTACGTTGGCGCCGTCGCTCCCGCCGTGTCGACGAGCGTCTCTGCGTGACGGGTGCACATCTGTGGTTACACCCCCGCGGTTGGGGGGCAGGGTGCACGAAGGTGCGCAGGAACTCCTGACCACGATGTGACCAGGCTTGGTCGGGCCAAGATTCGCTGTGTCGTTTTGTCTTACCGTGATGTGACCCAGATGGTGTTCAGGAATGAAAGCCGCGGCCTGATTCGGCAAGCTGTCGAAGGAGCGGGGCTGGCTTGAGCCAATCACCGTGTTGGTCATA
Source organism: Acidobacteriota bacterium (assembly GCA_036336225.1). Taxonomy (GTDB): domain Bacteria; phylum Acidobacteriota; class Vicinamibacteria; order Vicinamibacterales; family UBA8438; genus JAJEEA01. The sequence goes on from JAYZGM010000015.1 coordinate 475, forward strand.
CAGGCGGCTCATGACGTCGTAGATGGTCTTCACACCGACGAGGTCTGCCCAGAACATCGGGCCACCACGATACCGCGGGAAGCCGTAGCCGTTGAGCCACACGACGTCAATGTCACTGGCACGTTGGGCGAGGCCTTCATCCAGGATTTTTGCGCCCTCGTTGATCAGGGGGTACAGACATCGTTCGAGAATCTCGGTGTCAGAGATGTCCCGGCGGTTGATACTGTGCTCTTGGGAGATCGACACGATGAGTCGTTCGATTTCAGGGTCCGGGATGGGTGTCCGGCTCCCAGCGTCATACCGGAACCAACCAGCTCCGGTTTTTTGTCCAAATCGACCGAGCTCACATACGCGGTCCGCCACCGTGGAATATCGGAGATGGGCGAGGCGAGTGGCGGCTTGCTGCTGGCGGATACGCCACCCGACGTCGAGACCCGCCAGATCACCCATAGCGTAGGGACCCATTGGCATGCCGAAGTCATAGATGACCCGGTCGATCTGATGCGGAAGCGCACCTTCCTCGAGCAGGAAGTCCGCTTGCCGTCGATATGCATACAGCATGCGATTGCCGACAAACCCGTCACAGACGCCCACCAACACGCCGACTTTTCCCAGCGTCTTCGATAGTTTCATGATCGTGGCGATCGTCTCCGGTGACGACTCGGCTCCGCGGACGTTCTCCATCAGCTTCATCACGTTCGCGGGGCTGAAGAAGTGCGTGCCCAAGACCCGTTCGGGGCGACTGGTGGCGGCCGCGATCTCGTTGACGTCGAGGGGTGACGTATTGGTGGCCAGAATCGCGTCTGGCTTGCAGACGCGGTCGAGCTGGGCGAACACCTCTTTCTTGAGCGTCAGGTCCTCGAACACCGCCTCGACCACCACGTCAGCCCGGCCGAGCCCTGCATACTCGAGAGTGGGAGAGATCAAGGCCAGCCTCGCGTCCATGTCGTTCTGCGACAGCCGTCCTTTGGACACGGTCGCGGCGTAGTTCTTTCGAATGGTGGCGAGTCCCTTCTCCAGGGCGTCCTGGGTGGTTTCGAACACACACACCGGGATGCCTGCGTTCGCGAAGTTCATCGCGATGCCGCCTCCCATGGTGCCGCACCCGATGACGGCAGCCTGGGCGATCGGTCGAGTCGTGGTGTCTTTGGGGACGTCCGGGATCTTGGCCGCTTCTCGTTCAGCGAAGAAGGCGTGTCGTTGTGCCTTCGATTGATCCGACGAGACAAGCCGTAGAAACGTCGCACGTTCCAGGGCGAGCCCTTCGGCGAACGGCTGGTTGACCGCCGCTTCCACACACGCCACGCAGGCATATGGGGCGTCGAATCCGCGGGCGCGACGTGTCATCCGTTGTCTGAACGCGTCGAAGATCTCTGGATGCTTGCGAGCGTCGTTGAGTTTGCCTTCCAAGGCTGCGACCCGTCGAATTGGCTGACCTTCGTCCACCAGACGTCGAGCCCTCGTGATCGCGGCCTCGACGATGTCACCGTCAACGACCTCATCGACAAAACCCAGTGAGAGCGCGGTGGTTGCAGAGACCCGTCGTCCGTTCACGATCAAGTTGAGAGCCGCTTCGACCCCGATGAGTCGAGGGAGACGCTGTGTGCCACCGGCTCCGGGGACGATGCCGAGTGTTACTTCGGGGAGTCCCACCCGTGTGTCAGGTGTCACGAGACGCAGGTGACACCCCAACGCGAGCTCACACCCCCCACCCAGCGCGACACCGTGGATCGCCGCGACGACCGGTTTCGAGGCGTTCTCGACGGTTGTGATCAGCTCCGGGAGGGGCGGTGTGCCGGGTGGCGGGGGCTGGCCGAACTCCCGGATATCGGCGCCACCGCTGAACATCCTCCCGGCTCCGGTCAGTACGACGGCGTCGATGGCATCATCTTGGAGCGATGCCCGCAAGACCACGTCGAGCCCGGCACGGACGGAGAACCCCAACCCATTCACCGGTGGGTTCTGTAGGGTGACGACGGCAACACCGTCGCGTTTCGACACCGACACTGCATCAGACATCAGGGTGTGTTCTCAACCGGTTTGCGGCCAGAGAGCATCTCATAAAAGTCTTCTTGGGCCGTTGCGTTAGAGGTGAGGCGTGACACGACCGGAACCACTGCCAGGGGTACGAAGAACGTCAGATATGAGGGGTCGATACCCTCGCCGTTGACAGTCAAGCCATAGACGAATACCTGCCTCACGAAACCGGCCGAGTCCGGCGCCGTGAAACCGGTGGCCAGGGCGATCTTGATCAGCCCGAACCAGATCAGTCCTGCGCCATACCCGACCACCATTCCCCAGTAGGCCCCCTGTTCGGTGGTGCGTGGCCAATACACCAGATAGCCCAGCGCCACGGCTGGGGGGACGACCATCGCAAACCCAAAGAGCAACAGGTCGAGAATGGAGATGGTCGTATAGGTGGCGACAACCCATGCGGCGATTGCGGCCGCAAAGGCATACACCGTGGTGGTGATGCGATAGGCGGTGAGGCGTTGTTCAGACGTGTAGCGCGCCGTGAACGGCAGCCAATCTCGGACAAACATCGTGGCGCTCGAGAGTAGGATCGGGCCGCCGGACGAGATGACGGCGGCGAGCACAGCCGCCAACGCTACACCGCCCACCACCGGGCTAATTTCCGATGCGAGCGTCGTGAGATTGCGATACCCGCTCAGACCGGTATCGAGACCGTAGCGAGCGGTCGTCAGGACGCCGATGAGACCGGCGAGCACCGGCATCAAGGCGGCGATGGCCCCACCGAGCAGGAACGCGGGTAAGATCTGTCGCTCGGTCTTGGCTGCGGTCGAGTAGTTCGTATAGACCGATGCCGCGGGTGTGTGCACAGCCACCGCGAAGAACATTCCGATAACCGGGAGCCATCCGGCCCCGGCGAACCCCCACCACGCTGTCACGTCGCGCGAGTCGTGCGTCAAATGTTCCCCGATAGTCGCCGTGACTGCGTCCCATCCGCCGAGCTGACCAATTCCCGAAATCCCGACCCAGAGTAACCCCACCAAGACCACGCTGCAGTGAATCAAGTTGGTGATGGCCGTGCCCCACAGCCCACCCAGCGACACATAGGTGGCGAAGATCACGGCCGCCACCAGGACCCCTCCCAACATCGAGATTGGGGTCAGGGTGCTCAAAATGACACCGATGACATAGGCTTCGATGAGATTGACGACGGCATATTCGGTTTGGACACAAAGACTCGTGAACCATTGACACCGTCGCCGTCTGAATCGAATGGTGAAGAGCTCGCCGACCGTTTGAATCCGGAACCGTCGGTAGTAGATGCCAAAGAACAATCCCACGATGGCCAACGCCAGAAAGGCGTTGATCCCATACCACCAGAGATTCCAGACTCCTCCGCTGATGACGTCGCCGGCAACCCCGTAGGTGCCAGCCCCACCGATACGCGTGCCCGCGATACCGACCGCGATCATGACCGTCGACATTCCGCCCCCGGCCACCGCCCAACCGGACGAGCTTTGAGCCCGCCGAGCCATCAGGCTGCCGAGCGCGGTCGCCGTCACCAGGTAGACGACGATGGTTGTGACCGAGATCGTGTCCACGGGTGTGTCCAGACGGTGAGCCAGCGACGAGCTCGTTAAGCCCGACTGTCGCAGTAGGGTTAGGACCCGGGGCCTTCGGTTGTCAGCGCGGCCAAGATGGCGTCTATCGAGTTTCGAGCCTTTGCTCGCATTTCCTCGTCGGTCGCATCCTGGATCGGATGCGGCACAAAGACCGACTCCGAGGCGAGGGTAGGCATACCCAGGGCGTCAGCCTGAATCTTCGCGGCGTGTCGAAACTCGCTTGACGCGACCATGACGGCCGGGACTCCTCGAGTTTCATAGTCGACCAGGTCGTGCACACTGCACGACGTACAAGACCCTCAATCAGCGAGGGCCTGGATGACCGCCTGACATCGGGCGCCAACCTCCTCCCGCAGATCAGTCGGGGCCGGCTTGGTGTAGGTCGGTTTGCGGAGGCGGATGATGTCGATCTCCGGCAGACGGTCGTGGAGCAGCCGCTCGACTTCGTCGCAAAACACGTCGCCGCGCGCCTTGGCGATATCGACGATGCCCACCGCGCCACGCAAGCGTTTCCCGCGGGTGGCGCGTCTGCGTCCCATCGGCGTGCGTTCGTCGGTGGGGTCCAAAATGACCGCTGATTCAGTTGTCATGTGGCCTCATCTTACCTCGTGATCTCGCGGGTGACGGCCGTGGAGCCGGTGGCGCCACTGGCCCAGCCCCCCAGCATGGCAGAGAACTTACCGGCGGTGCCGCCCGCCACCACGATTAGGATGTCCTCGTTACGGCGGAATTTCGAGAGGGAGGTGTCCAGCCCGTCGGGGGTCGGCTGTCCATTCGAGTCCCGTAGCTCGGCTGGCACCATCCCGAGTGCCATCCCTTTTTGACAGTCGTCATCGGGGAGCAGCACGCGGAGTGGGCGAGCGGTCACTTCTTGTATGCGTGCCCGTAGATCGGTTTTGCTGAAGCCCTCACGCGCGAAGGTCTTCGCGTGCTCCGGACTGACGACGAGCACGACCTCTCCCATTAGATGGATCTTGGGATGCGCCATCGTGTCTAGACAGAGCCCCATACTTGTGGCGAGCGACCGCGCGGTCCTCGAGAGCTGGTCACGAATCGCCCGGGGCGCCTCCCCGGCGAAGAGCGTGACGGTGCTTGTCTCCGCCGAGAATCCACGCTCGACGTGCAGTGGGTCCCAGCCGCTCAACTCTTCGTTCTCGCCGATACAGCAGGTGAACTTGCCTGGTTGGCCCAGGGTGGACATGTCCACGTCGCCGGGGCGCCCGCCCCCGACATTGCGGACCAGCAGCTGCAATGCTCGGCCGATGGTGGCGTTGGCACGAAAGCCCTGGCCAAACGCGTTGCCACCGCAGTTCAGTCCGATCTCGTGTCGGATTGGGCCATTGACGATAAGGACCGGAGTGGCGAAGTAGGTTGTGGCGAGTACCCCGTGGAGGTTGAATTCGTCGGTGCACGCCGCCTCGGCGGCCGCGATGACCACCGGGAGATACTCGGGCCGGCAGCCGGCCATGACCGCGTTGATGGCGACCTTTTCTACCGTGGCTGGCGCAAGATTGGGGGGGACGTGGGCGACGACGTCCGACGGCGACCGCGTCGTGCCGTCTAGCATCCGCAGAACACGGTCTTCAGTCGGTGGCACCACGGGAAGCCCATCATCGAGCCCCTGTGACGTCATAAACTCGAATGGGTCGTCGTCGACGGGGATTCGGATTCGTCTGGCCCCGAGACGCGAGGCGCCACGGAGAACCGCCAGCCGGCGCGCCACCTCTGGGTCGTGGACCCGTGAGCCACATCCGGGCCGATGGTCAGGCAGGTCGTCGTCGGGCTGTACGATGTTCGGTATCTCCGCGTTACACCTCGCCGCCGCCTGCGTGATCAGGTCGAGCAGATCCTGTTTCACGAATCCCTCGAAGCTGCGTCTGACGAGCCGTGAACCGTCCGCCAACACGAGTGCGGGGACGGCGTCGAAGCCGTAGTCCGCGGACACGGTCAGGTCGGTGTCAAGCGCCACGTCGAAGCTCAGACCGTGTCGGTCGACAAATCCCAGGGTCTCGCCCTCAGGATCTTGTGACACCCCGACCACTCGGAGTCCGTGCCCGTCGAACGCTCGATGGAGTCGCTCGATGAGGGGGGCGGTCAGATCGCATGTCGCGCAATCGTGTTTGAAAAAGAAGAGCAGGGTGGGGTCGACCAACTGGTCGGCGAACGTCAACACCGCGCCTGCACGGTCGCGTAACGAAAAGGCCGGCGCTTGCGAGCCGGCGGGCGGAAGCTCTGACATTGCTCCAGAGTTTACCCCGCGTCGTCGCGGCTCGTGAGACCCAGCGCGTGCGCGACGATGTCATATGACCGCACGCGGGCCTCATGATCGTAGATATGTGCGGCGATGATCACGTCGTTCGCCTCGGTGCGCGTGACAAACGCGTCAATGCCCTCGCGTATCGTGGACGGGTCTCCCACGACGGAACACGACTGCACCTGGTCGAGCACGTGCCGCTCATCGGGGGAGAGGCGCGCCTCAAAATCTGGCACCGGCGGTGGCAGCTGGCCCGGGTGGCCGCGGCGTAACCGGAGGACGGACTGCTGGGCCGAGGTACGGAGGAGACGGGCTTCTGCGGCGGTTTCCGCGGCGAATACATTCAACCCCACCATGACGTAGGGTTCCGCACATTGGCTCGATGGTTTGAACTGTGCGCGGTAGATCTCGAGGGCGGGTTCCAGCTCTGCCGGTGCGAAGTGCGACGCAAATCCGAATGGAAGACCAAGCGCGGCGGCGAGTTGCGCCCCAAACAGACTTGACCCCAGAATCCAAATTGGTACCCGGAGCCCCGCGCCGGGGACGGCGCGCACCCGCTGTCCGGGTTCCACATCTTGGAAGTAGCGTTGGAGTTCCACCACGTCCCGGGGAAAGGCGTTCACATCGCCATCCAGGTTGCGTCGCAGCGCGTGGGCGGTTCGCTGGTCGGTGCCAGGGGCCCGACCCAGGCCCAGGTCGATCCGGTCTGGGTAGAGCGATGCCAACGTGCCAAACTGCTCGGCCACAGCCAGGGGTGCGTGGTTGGGGAGCATGATGCCCCCGGCCCCAACCCGAATCGTGGAGGTGGCATTGGCGATGTGGCCGATCACAAGGGCCGTGGCCGCGCTGGCGATACCCGGCATGTTGTGATGCTCGGCGACCCAGTAGCGTCGATACCCCCAGCGTTCAGCATGTTGTGCGAGGTCGACCGCGCGACGCAGCGCCAACGCCGCATCGCCCCCTTCAGGGATCGGGCACAGATCGAGGATAGAAAACGCTGGCATGGTCGTGCGACTCGGGCGAGCAGTATAGCGTTCGGTCGCTCGTTCCAAATCTCGTAGTGAGCCGAAGGGGGGCTTCATAGTCGCCGGGTGAGGTCTCCCAGGGCTCGATGTCGCCTCTTCGGGCGGTTGGTCGGTTTGGGAGCCGAACAGATTAGACGTTGGCCAAGGCGTCGAATGAGCGACCGCTTCCCGAATCGCGCGGACCTCGGCCGGCGTGGCCCGCACGTGATCTGATTCACGTCGGGGCGAATCGAGCCAGTGGGCTCCGTCGTCTTGAAGTCTTGAATATATTCATAGACATATTAAAAAATAAACTTATTCTCATGGGTAAACCACTCATGCTTTAGGAAGAGGACGACTCGAGAATCGAGGCGCTCAAGGGCAAGCTACGGGTGCCCACGAAAGTGGCCGTCGTGCGGGCGGGGCTTGAGCTGTTGGAGCGGGAGGCCGCGAGGCAGGCACAAGTCGAGAGATGGCGAAAGGCTGCGCGCCTCGCCGCCGCGGAGAGTCGACGCGTCAACGCTGAGTTTTGACCGCATTCGCGACTGTCGCGTGGATGACATTACCGCCTCATCGCTGGTATGTCTATGTCGTCGATCTGAAGCTGCGGATAGGGACCAAGCCGGGCAAGCAGTGGCCGTGCTTGGCGGTCGAGCCGGACGAGTTCGCCGAGGCCGGGCTCGCGAACACGGTGGTGCTTCCGTTGACCACGCGAGTTCTTGGACCTGTAAGAGGGGAATTACAGCAATGACAATCAAACAGCGCGCTACGTGGACCTGCCGGGTTGGTCTCGTTGCGCTGACGCTTGGGTCGTCACCGATGGTGGGGGCACAACCGGTCGACGTCACCGAGGCAAGCGTCCACGAACTGAACCGCGCGTTTGACGCAGGCACCTTGACGGCGGAGCACCTTGTGGAGCTGTATCTGGCTCGGATTGAGGCGTACGACGACGACGGGCCGGCGCTCAATGCCGTGCTCACACTGAACCCCAACGCCGTCGCGCGCGCTCGCGTCCTTGATGCCGAACGTCGTTCCGGTGGTCCACGGTCGCCGCTCCACGGTATCCCTATCGTTCTGAAGGACAACATCGACACCGCTGATTTGCCGACGACCGCCGGGTCGATTCTGCTGGCTGGATCCATTCCACCGGACGATGCATTTCTTGCTCGCAAGCTCCGCGAGGCCGGGGCCATTATTCTCGCCAAGCTCAACATGAGCGAGTTCGCCTCAGGCGGCGCCGTCAGCTCGTTGGGTGGTCCAACTCGCAACCCGCACGACGTCACGCGATCCCCCGCTGGATCCTCTGGCGGAACAGGGGCGTCGATAGCTGCTGCGTTTGCGCAGATCGGACTGGGCACGGACACCGGTGGGTCGATCCGCGGACCGTCGACGGCGAATGGGATTGTCGGGCTCAAACCGACTCACGGGTTGATCGGTCGCGATGGGATTATCCCGCTTGGTCTGTCATTCGACACCGTGGGTCCGATGGCTCGACACGTTTCGGATGTGGCTGTCGCGTTGGGTGTGATGACCGGAGTCGATCCAGGTGACGATGCCACGCTGAAGAGCATCGGACGGTCGGCAGCCGACTACACGCGCTATCTGGATGCTGATGCGCTTGAGGGTGCTCGAATCGGGATCGCGCGAGATTTTCTGGGACAGGACAACGATGTTGACTGGGTCATCGAAGCATCGCTGGACGTCATGCGCGACGCCGGCGCAACCGTGGTCGACGTGTCGCTACCGGATTGGCTGCTTCGCGTGACCGGGAGTTTCTACACGACCGTTCGCTATCGCGAGTTTCGTGCGCAGATTGAGGACTACTTGGTGACCCTCGATTCCGAGTACGCGAAGAACCTCGCAGAGCTGGTCGAGCAGTCGGTCCGGCTCACCGCCCCCATTGATGGCGCGCAGCCCAACCCCGGTCGGTGGGCTCTCATGCGTCGTGAAGAGGGGAGTGGCACGTTGACCGACGCCGAGTACCGGGCCGTCCGCGATTATGGGTTGCCGATGACACGGACCATCATCGAAGGGTTGTTCGAATCAGAGCGACTCGATGCGATTGTCTACCCGACGTCCCCGCGTCGACCTGGGCGAGTGGACGTTGAAACACCGCCGAGCTTCGGGGGCGCCCCCCGCTTCTCACCAACGCGCTACGCTAACCTGACCGGGTTTCCAGATCTCATCGTGCCGGCCGGCTTCACCGCCAATGGGCTCCCGGTGGGGCTCTCGTTTCTGGGCCGGGCGTTCGATGAGCCGCGTCTGCTCGGGTTGGGGTATGCGTTCGAGCAGCTGACGAAAGCGCGTCGGTTGCCGGTGACGACACCACCGCTCACGTCGGGCACTCCTTGACGTCGACGAATCGGCTCAGTCACGGGACGGAAACGAAACCGGCGACGACGAAGTCTCGAACACGCCTATGCCCACTACGACATCGAGCTGACGCGCGTGGTCAACGCGGTTGCGGTCCGTTATCGGAGCGTCGGTGCGCAGGCCGTGTCCTCAGAGGGAGCGGCGCTGTACCGCCGCACTCATCTTTGGTAACTTGCCGAGCACGTGGGTCACCCTCTCCTTCTTCCGTGCGGCCCCAGTGCCAGTCTCGTACGCCAGCTCAGCCAGTGGGCGTAAGACCGGAACCCCCTCGCCCCATCCTTGACGTTCGTCAAACTGCCGAATCATAACGAGCGCATAGGTCGCTGCCTGAATACGAGAGTCCGGCTCCGCGATGGTATCGCCGAGGGTAGCGGTTTCTACACCCCGTGGCTGGGCGGGGGAGGGTTCGGGTCCACCTCGTCACCGTCCAGCATGTGCCGCTGAGTCGCCAGAAAGAGACGGTCCTTGTCTCGGTTGGTCGCGGCCTTCGAGCGGATGATAGGACTGAGCCGGGCTACGGGTAGCTCGACGCCTTCGACCAGAAATGTGCGACGCTCCTCCCACACGGATTCGAAGTCGAACCCGGTCATCACGAGAGTCAGGTCGAGGGTGAGTCCGCTTTGGTCTCTGGCGCGTACGGTCGGTCGTGCGATGACCCACGATGGTCCGGGCGGACAGACGGACGCGAGGGGCATCCAGCAGGTTAGCCGCTTCGTGGCCGGCCTGTGCGGCAGTCACGTCGAGCCCATCGAGTGGTCGTTCACGATCACCCATGAGACGTGTTGTATGCGGGGCCATCCTGGATGGAGATCTAAAGGCGCAAAGAAAACGCCGTTCTCCGTGGGCGCCAGGGATTTTTCGCCGGCTAGTCAAGACACGTGACTCCGCTCGTCTCATCCCAACGCGCACGAGCCGGTTCGTCCGAAGGGCCCGCGACGCCGAGAGACCCAGTATGATGTTGCCATCGCGATTCACGCGTCAGCGTACGGACGCTCCCGCGACCAGACGCGCTCTCCGTTCGGGAGAGAACACCACGAAGGAGCTATAGATGAGTGCCATGTGGCGTCGTCTCGTATCGGTTGTGATTGTTCTGGTAGCGGGGTGGAGTACGCAATCGGCCGGTCAAGATCGGAATTTCGAGCCGGTCACCGATGAGATGCTGCAGGATCCGGATCCCGCTGACTGGCTGAACTGGCGGCGTACCCTCGACGGGTGGGGTTATAGCCCCCTCGATCAGATCACCACCGAGAACGTGCATCAACTTCAGCTGGTCTGGTCATGGCAGTTGGAGACCGGACTCAGCCAACCGACCCCGCTCGTCTATAACGGCGTGATGTATATCCCGAGTCCAGGCAATGTCGTGCAGGCGGTGGATGCCGTGACCGGCGAGCGGATTTGGGAGCATCGCAGGCGGTTCGAGGCCTCGACCGAAGAGCTCAATGCCGTGGGCTCTGGCATGCGGACTCGCTCAATTGCGATCTATGGCGACAAGATTTACGTGGCCACGTCGGATGCTCACATCGTTGCGCTCGACGCGCGAACCGGTGACGTCGCGTGGGACCACACGGTGGCCGACTATCGCCTCGGGTTCCGGTACACGAGTGGTCCGATCGTGGTGCAGGGCCGGATTGTCGCTGGCATGACTGGGTGTCAGAACTACAAGAACGACGTGTGCTTTATCTCAGCCCACGACCCGGAGACGGGCGACCAGCTGTGGCGCACGGCGACCGTCGCCCGGCCCGGTGAGCCAGGCGGTGATACGTGGGGTGATTTACCACTGGCGTTTCGAGCTGGTGCGGACTCATGGATTCCCGGCAGCTATGACCCGGAGACCAATCTCACTTACTGGTCGACCTCGCAGGCCAAGCCGTGGGCTCGTGTGTCACGCAAGACCGATGGCGACGCGCTCTATACGAACAGCGTGTTGGCCCTCGACCCTGGCACAGGCGAGATCCAGTGGTACTACCAGTTCGTGCCGGGAGAGACACACGACCTTGACGAAGTGTTCGAAAGCGTACTGATTGACCACAACGGACGCAGGTCGCTGTTCAAAATGGGCAAGATGGGTATTCTCTGGGAGATCGACCGCACCAGCGGGACGTTTGTCGCCGCCCATGACCTTGGGTATCAGAACGTCATCGATGTCGACCCTGACACGGGTCAGGTTGCATACCGGCCCGGGATGATTCCCGAAGCGGGTGTGGAACTGGAGATCTGTCCAGACTTCCTCGGCGTCAGGAACTGGCGTGCGAGCGCCTACCATCCGGAAATGCAGGCTCTCTATATTCCCATCCATCCAACATGCGTGTCCGGGATGTTCACCGAGCTGCCACAGGAGATCGGTAACACCTACTACGGCGACACCGGGTGGATGTCGAGAGGAAGCACCGTGCACCCGGCAAGTGCGAACTTCTCCGGTCATCTGGTGGCGATGGACATCGACAGCGGGGCGCTGCTCTGGCGACACTCCATGACGACACGACCCGGAGCGGCGGCCCTGACGACCGGAGGGGGGCTCGTCGTGGCTGCCGATACCGACCGCAACCTCTTGATACACGATGTTGCGACGGGTGAGGTCCTGTTCCAGACACGCCTCCCGGCGTCGGTTCAAGGGTTCCCGATCACGTATGAGGCTGGTGGGAGGCAGTATCTGATAGTTCCGGTCGGAGGGAATCGGAGTAATGCGGTGTATGCGTTTGCGCTGCCACGGTAGTGCGAGGGAGGGACGGGAACTGGTCGGTCTTTGCCACGCCGGAGCGACAGACGGCGACAGCGAAACTTGGTAACTAGCGTGACCACCCGTCGGTTGAAGCTGTCTGACCTCAGAGAGCGCTACGTCGACCGGCAACGACCCCTGCCTCGAGAACTCGAGCGGAGGCTGCGTGAAGATGATCGCCTTGGTGCGGGTCGAATTCTCGCGGCCATCGAGAAACGGCGGCGGGACAACCGAGCCGAAGGGCAGCGTCTCCGACAGATGCTGC